>DATCZS010000077.1:0-25559 GCA_036525795.1 Acidimicrobiia bacterium
GATGGAGGCGTTCCCCGAACCGAGGGCGGCCACTGACGGGTCCAAGAAGACCGGCTTACCCAGGAGGCGAGGCGGTCCACCGTCGGCCAGGTTGGAGACGAGAAACGCGTTGTTGCCGTCCCGCAGGTTGCGGATGTAGCCGAAGGTGGCGGGTGCCATCACCCACACACCGTTCGCTGCGTATTCCTCGTTGACTCCGCCGTAGACCATGTCGATGAGTTCGTTGGCGTCCACACCAGAGGCGACCGTGCCGGCCACCGCCGTCCCGACTTCCGCCACCGTGGCGGTGACGACACCTCTGGGCTGGTTGGTTCCCGAACCCGAGACGTAGTGGGCGCCCGACGCCCGACCGAGCGCCCGGCCAAGGTCGAACGCAAGGAAGTCAACCAAATCGGTCTCCGTGCTCTCCGCCGCCATCGGGCTCCCCCATCCCCGGATGACGTACTGGTGCCCGACGTGTCAGCCTGACCCCCGCGCCCGGCGCGTCGGTCCTCCGGAGTGACAGCTCCCATCTGGACGCGCTCGGGGCGTCCGGAGCCCGGTAGCGTGCGGTGCGTGCCATTGGAGCTGACCGTCCGCGCCGGGCATCCCGAGTTTCTCGACCTGCCTTGGGACCGGTCGATCGTGGACTGGGACGTGCCGCACATGGTCGATCTCCCCAAGGGGATCTCTCGCCACGAGGTGCGTTTCTTCCAGTACGGCGAAGGCGTCTACGTCATCAAGGAACTCCCGACCAGGCCGGCGCGGCGGGATTACACGGTGTTGAGGACACTCGAGTCCTCAGACTCGCCCGCGGTCCGCCCGGTGGGCCTGGTCGAAGGCAGGTCGGGTGATCCCACCGAGGAGCGATCCGCTGCCCTGATCACGGCCTATGAGCCGTTCTCGTTCTCGTACCGGCAGCTGGTCGCCGGAACGGGATTCGGGCCTCGCCGCCGGCAGATGCTCGACGCCTTCGCCGAGCTGCTCGTCGAGCTGCATCTCGCCGGCGTGTTCTGGGGAGATTGCTCACTCTCCAACGTGTTGTACCGATACGACGCCGAGGCGATCGAGACCGTGATGGTCGACGCCGAGACGGCCGAGGTGTACCAAGGCGGCGGGTTGTCCGATGGGAGACGCCAGGAGGACCTCGAGATCATGGTCATGAACGTGGCTGGAGGAATGGCAGACATCGCCGCCTCCCAGGGCGTCGACGCAGACGAGGCCGACCTGGCACTCGGGGATGACATCGCGGCGAGGTACCACTCGCTCTGGACCGAGCTGAATGCTGCGGACGTCGTTCCGCCGGACGAGACCTACCGGATTCGGCAACGAATCGAGAGGCTCAACGATCTGGGGTTCCAGGTGACCGAGATCGACCTCGTACCGGTCGACGAAACCGGATCGAGGTTGCGACTCACGCCCAAGGTCGGCGGACGGAGATTCCACACGACCCGGCTGAAGGAGCTGACCGGGATCGAAGCACTGGAACAACAAGCGAAACAGATCCTCTCGGATCTGTATTACTTCCAGGCCACCGCCGGGACGACCACCGCCACGGGCAAGAACGTGGCCGCCATCCAATGGCGAGTGCACCGATTCGAGCCGATGATGGAGCGCATGCGCTCCATCGAGGGAGTCGTCGACCCGATCCAGGCCTACTGCGACCTCTTGCACCACCGTTTCGTCATGTCCGAGGGGATCGGGTCGGACGTGGGAAACGACGCCGCCCTCGAGGACTGGATCGCTCGCGGTAGGCCCGGCTATCCGCTCGGATCTTCCTGACGGTCACCGCGGGTTCCCCGCCGGTCGGTTCCGCCGCGACCCGTGCGCTCACGGGGCGGCAACCGGCTCGTACACGGTGTTTCGACGAACCGGTACGCGGCCCACGCCCCGAATCGTTCGCTCGAAGTCGTCTGGGGTCACTTCCTGCCCGTGGGAGGCTCCGGCCGACCGGGTGATGATCTCGCCCATCAACGTGCCGCCCAGGTCGTTGCACCCCGCCTCGAGCAGCCTGGCTCCGCCGTCGAGCCCCAGCTTCACCCAGGACGCCTGGATGTTGGGGATGAGCCCGTCGAATGCGATCCGGGCGACGGCGTGTATCAACACCACCTCGTCCCAGGTCGGACCCGGACGCGAGCGGCCTCGCAGGTAGATCGGCGATCCCATGTGGACGAACGGCAGGGGCACGAATTCCGTGAAGCCCCCCGTTCGCTGCTGCACCTGCCGGATCACGTCGAGGTGGTTCGCCCAGGCGCGCGGATGGTCGATGTGGCCGAACATGATGGTGGCGGTGGCCTTGAGTCCCAGGTCGTGGGCAGTGAGCATCACGTCTGCCCACTGCGACGACCGGATCTTGTCCGGGCAGAGGTGGAGCCGGACGTCGTCGTCGAGGATCTCCGCGGCGGTACCGGGAAGGGTGCCGAGCCCGGCGTCGCGGAGGCGGGTCAGGAACTCACGCACGCTCATGTCGAGCGTCGTCGCACCCTGCCACACCTCGAGCGGCGTGAACCCGTGGATGTGCATGTCGGGCAGGCTCGCCTTGATCGCCTCGACCACTCCCACGTAGAAGTCGCCTGTGAATTCGGGATGGATGCCGCCCTGGAGGGTCACCTCGGTGGCTCCCAGCTCCCACGCCTCCACCGCGCGGGCGACGATCTCCGGCACGCCCATCAGGTAGGGATCGCCGCGCAGGTTGAGGCTCCGCGGGCCCTTGGAGAAGGCGCAGAACCCGCACCGGAAGTAGCACATGTTCGTGTAGTTGATGTTGCGGTTCACCACGTAGGTGACCTCCTCACCCACCACCCGCTGTCTCAGGCGATCGGCGACCCACGCGATCGCATCCACCTCGTCGCCCCTGGCCCGGAAGAGCTCCTCGATCTCGGCGATCGACGGGGCCATCCCCGCCAGAGACCGTTCGAGGATCGGACGTAGGTCGCCGGCGCCGTCGAGCTGGGGTGAGGCTGCGCCCTGGACCCACGACGCATCGGCCCATTCTGCGGAGAAGCGGCGCTCGGGGACCGGAGGGGCGGAGTCCTTCCCCGGGGCCCAGGAGTAGCGGGGCCGGGCGGCGCCCGATGCGTCCACCTGGTTGCACCATGCCGAGAACTGGCTCTCGTCGAGTTCGGCCCGAACGGCATCGATCTCCACGCCGACCGGCAGCGCCGTCCGCTCGACCAGCCGGAACTCGGGAAGGGCGCCGCGCAGCTCTCCGAGACGCTCGGCGTCCCAGTCCCGCAGGAGGAGGTCGCCTGCCCCAGCGCCCACTGCCAGCCGGGCCTGTTCGACGTCGTCGACGAACACGGAGACCACCGCGGACAGGCCGGGCCGGTCGAGCCGGGAAACGGCATCTGCCACCGCGGACCGCGCGACCCGCACGTGCCGGGCGCCCGAACGGGCGACGGCATCCAGAACCTCTTCGTGCCGCTCCGTGTCGATCACCGTGATCCGCCACCCCGGCACACCTCGCTCGGCCAGCGCCAGCGCGCCGGACGGGTCGACCATCCAGGCTGCGGCCTCTCGATCGGCCGACCCTGACACCACCAGCATGTGCTCTGCTGCGGCGGAGGCGACGTCTTCGGGCGTCGGTGCGATCAGTTCGAGCCAGGTGGTGGCCTCCCGGCGTCTGGTCGCCGCCGCCATCTGGTTCACCGAGTCGGCGGGCCGAACCCGGGAGAAGGTGATCACGGTCATCTCGGAGAGCCTTCCAATCGGGGAGTACGCGCATGTCCGCCTTCGTCGACCGATGCCCTGACCCGATCGAGGACGCCCGGATCGATCCATCGTTCGGAGATGAACTCGGGATACACCGGGAGTCTCGGCGCCAGATCGAAGCCGGCGGCGACGGTGCGGGCAGCCAGCTCCTCGAGGTGGGGCCACGGCGCCTCGGGATTCACCCAGTCGATGGTCAGCGGCGAGACCCCGCCCCAATCGTTGATCCCGGCGTCCAGGTAGATCTCGAACCGCTCGGTCAGGTTCGGCGGAACCTGCAGGTTCACTTCGGCACCGAGAATCCAGCGGGCAACCGCGACCACCCTGGCGAACCACTGCGGGATGGGCTCGGCGTTGCGGCGCATCGGGGTGTCCGCCTTCGCCCTGAAGTTCTGGATGATGACCTCCTGGAGGTGCCCGTGCCGGCGATGGATGTCCGACAGGACGAACAGCGAGTCGACGATCTCCTCGTGCGTCTCGCCGATCCCCACCAGGATGCCGGTGGTGAAGGGGACGTCCAGCCGGCCGGCGGTCTCCAGGACCGAGAGGCGCACATGTGGATCCTTGTCCGGGCACCCGTGGTGCGGCATTCCCGGCTCCATCAACCGGGGCGAGGCGTTCTCGAGCATCATCCCCATCGACACGTTGGACGGCCGCAGCGCTGCCATCTCGTCCGCGTTCATCACCCCGGGGTTGGCGTGCGGGAACAGCGACGTCTCCGCCAACACGATCTCGCTCATCTCTCGCACGTATGAGATCGTCGATTCATGCCCGTGCGCGTTCAGGAACTCCCTGGCCTGGCGCCACCGCGCCTCGGGCCGGTCCCCCAGCGTGAAGAGAGCCTCCGTGCAGCCGTGCCGCTGGCCCGCCCGCGCAACCGCCAGCACGTCGTCGGGCTCCAGGTAGACGCCGCCGGCGCCCGGCGGCTTGGCAAACGTGCAGTAGGTGCAGGTATCGCGACAGAGCGTGGTGAGCGGGATGAAGACCTTCCGGCTGTAGGTGACGGTTCGGCCCCGTCCCTCGTCGCGCAACCTGGCCGCCTCCGTGAACAAGGCGGCGGCGTCCGCCGTGCCGTCGAGATACCGAAGGGCGAGTTCGCGGTCAGGCGACGAGTGCATCGCACGCATCGGGGAACCGTACCCGTTTCTGCTGACGACGTCGCTCAGCCCAGCGAGCCCGACGCCCCCGTCACTCCACCGTCCACCGGAAGCACGACTCCGGTGATCCACGACGCCTGCTCGGAACACAGGTAGGTGATGGCGCGCGCCACGTCCTCGGGCTCGCCCAGCCGTCCAAGCGGATGGACGGCGGCCGCCGCCGACTCGTCCGTCGTCCACAGCATCTCCGAGAGTCGCGTCTTCACGATGCCGGGTGCCACCGCGTTCACGCGAACCTTCGGGGCCAGCTCGAACGCGAGTTGGTGCGTCATGTGGATGAGGGCTGCCTTCCCGATGTTGTATGCACCCAGCAGCGCCGCCGGACGGATGCCGCCCACCGAGGCGACGTTCACGATCGATCCACCGTGTCGCTCCATCCATGCCCGATGGGCGAGGCGCGCCCACACGAGCGGCGCCCGCTGATTGACCGCCCACGTCTTGTCGACCGCCCCCATGTCGACCTGCATGATCGAACCGCCGGACGGATTGGTGCCGGCGTTGTTGACGAGGATGTCGAGGGACCCGAACCGGTCGATGGTCTCGGCCACCGTCCGCTCGGCATCATCGTCCGAGTCCGCCCTCGCCGCAATCGGCAGGATCGAGTCGATGTCCACGCCGGCCGCCACCATGGCCTCCGCCGCTGCCTCGATGTTGTCGGGGCGTCGCGAGGTGATGACCACGCCCGCCGCGCCGCTGTTCCCGAGCTCGATCGCGGTGGCCAGCCCGATGCCGCGACTCGCCCCGGTGACCAGCGCCACCTTTCCTTCGACAGTGACCTTCATGCGACGCTCCTCGTTCTTTGCGGCCCGACGCTAGCGGTGGGCCTGTGACGATCGTCGCCCGCCCGGCAGATCCGGGACCTAGGATCGAGGTATGGACATCTCCAGCGACCAGTGGGAGCAGACCGAACTCGGAGAGCAGGTCCGCATCGTCGAAGGCCCCCATGCCGACGAGGTGGGTCGAGTGGTCGAGATGTTGGAGTCCGGAGACCTGATCGTGGTGATCTCGATCCTCGGTGAGGAGCAGCCCATCACGGTCGGGCTCCATCAGGTCGCCAGGATCGACTGACGCCCCGACACGCCCTCGGGCGAGTCAGGCGCCGTGGCCACCGCGTTTCACGCCGCCGTATTTCATCCGGGTGTCGCTCATGGCGGCGGCTCGCTGCTCGTCGTCGTTGATACCCGCCGCGACGACCTCTCCTGCGAACAGGGTGTGGGTGCCGAAGTCGATGGCCTGGCGGACGGCGCAGTCCATCCAGGCGATTGCCTCATCGAACACGGGGGCCCCGGTCACCTCGATGTGCACCGGCCGGCCATTGAGCGTCGCGCCGTCTCGGGTGGCGGGCTTGGAGAACTTCACGAACACCCTCGTGTCATCGGGCGACCACAGGTTGATGGTGAAGGATCCGCCGGACGAGATCAGGCGATGGGTGACCGCCGAGTTGTCGACTCCGACACCGATCATCACCGGCTCCATCGACAGCTGAGTGATCCAGCTCGTCGTCATGCCGTTCCACTCGCCTTCCCCGGCCGACCCGACCAGGGCGAGGGCATTGGGGATCTTCCACGTGACCTTGTTGAGCAGTTCGGCGTCGAGAGCGGGCATCGGTGGTTCCTCCTCCGGTTTTCTCCGAGCGTAGGGGCGTGGCGGTGCACGCACACGGCCGAGGCGTCATCGCACCGGTCGCCCGAGGGCCACCTATGCTGCGAGGGTGCACATCTTGATCGCCACGACGGGCGTCCTGCCGCCTGGGCCAACGGCGGCGCTCTGCAGCAAGCTGTGGGACGAGAGCACCCGGCTCACGGTGATGACCGTGATCGAAGTGCCCCGAACCTTCCTCGAGTCGATGGACGAGGACGAGCGGCGTTCATTCCTCCATGACGGCGACTGGGAGACCCAGACCGCCGAACTGAAGGCGCTCGGCTACCTGGAGGAACGGGGAAAGCGAGCGGTCGATCCCATCGTGTCCGCCCTCGCCCTGGCTCACATGGACGCCGAAGTGGCGTTCGTCGAGGACACCGACCCCGCTGAGGCGATCATTCGCGCCGCCCGTGAGCGAGAGGCCGACCTGATCATGATGGGCGCCACGAAGCGATTGTTCACCGAGCAGTCCTGGACGTCTGTGTCGAACCGCGTCATGGAACGAACACAGTGCCCGCTGCTGCTCGTGCCCAGCCCCCGCATCGAAGAAGCCGCCGACCCGCGCCGCGAGCCTTGACCGACGGTCGGGCGATGGCGGTCGGCCCGCTGACCCACCCGCACGTGGACAGCCAGCCCTTCACCCGCTCGCTCACGGGCATCAGGCGCTCCCCCCAGGTCACCCTGATGGATCTCGCCGCCCACCACTCGGCAGGCGGCTTCTGTGACGAGACGCCGACCGTCGACAGTGTCCTCCCGAGCACTCAGGCCGAGTGTCTCGCCTCCCGCCGGGCTCGCCCGAACGCAATCTGTCACACCCCTCCGATACGTTGCCGGCATGGAACGCCACGACTTCTCCGAGTGCCGGATGCAGACCCGCCGACATGGCCGCTTCGAGACGGCAACATGCCGCGAGTGCGGATCGGTGGAGTGGTTCGAGAATGGCCGCCCGGTGGTCGCCGATGTGGCGATGGCGGCCCTGTTCGGAGACTTCGACCTCGTTTCCCGACTCGATGCGGTGAGCGCGCCGGGCCCCGAGGTCTTGCTGTATCGGCCCACCGCCGCCGGCCGCCGGGTGCTCGGGGTCCTGCCGCCGCATCGCTGGATGGAAGTGGCGCCGTCTCTCCACGCCAGCCATGACGGCTCGCATCTGTTGTTGTCCCCCACCGACCCCGTCCTCACCACCAACCTGACCGGCGGAGCCTGACGGGCGCCGCCCGACCGAGGCGGCGACCGCCGGTCCGGCGCCCGCTGGAGGCGTGATCCCGGCGCCGGAAACGGTCAATCTATGAGCGCGCGAGGGTCGGCGTTGGCCCCGCACACGACGACCACGGTCACGTCACCGGGCCGCACCTCGACCTGCCCCGAGAGCACGGCGGCGAGGGCGGTCGCCCCACCCGGCTCGACCACGAGACGAAGCTCGCGCCAGGCCAGCCGTTGCGCCGCGACGATGGCGTCGTCGGTCACCAGGACCGACCGGGTGACCCCTCTCCGAATCGGCTCGAAGGGAATCGGCCCGATCGAACGCGCCCCGAGGCTGTCGCCGGCCACGCTGTCGACGTCGACGTCGACCGGGTGGCCCGCCGCCAGGGCGTGGTGGAGCGCCGCCGACCCTCGTGGCTCGACCGCGATCAGGTCGATCTCCCCGCCGAACCATGCCGCCGCCCCCCCGATGAACCCCCCGCCGCCGACGGCCATGATCACCCTCGTCAGATCCGGCACCTGCCGCGCCAGCTCCATGGCCATCGTGCCCTGGCCGGCCACCGTGTCGGGATGGTCGTAGGCATGGATCTCGAGCGCGCCCGTGGCAGACGCCCTCACCCGCGACGCCTCGAGGGCATCGTGATACAGGGGGCCGGCCACCACGACCGTCGCCCCGAGAGCCTCGATCCTCTTCCGCTTCACCTCGGGGGTCACCTCGGCCACGAAGATCTCGGCGGAGACCCCCAGCCGGCCCGCCACATATGCGACCGCCAGCCCGTGGTTGCCTCCCGACGCCGCGATGAGGCCGGCGTCGGGGATCTCGGGGCGAGCGAGCACGTTGCTGAACGCCCCCCGGGGCTTGAACGACCCCGTGTGCTGCAACAGTTCGAGCTTCAGCACCAGGTCGACCCCTTCGATCGTCGTCCGCATCACGGGCGTCTCTCTCACCCGACCGGCGATACGGGCGGCCGCCGCTTCGACATCGGCGCGACTGACGGTCACGTGGGCTGAACCTCGGAGCGGAACTGCGTCTCGTACAGCATCCGGTAGAGGCCGTCCTCCGCGAAGAGTTCTTCGTGCGTCCCCGCCTCGACCAGGCGACCGTCGTCGATGACAAGGATCCTGTCCGCCGCCTTCACCGTCGACAGACGGTGGGCGATCACGAGCGACGTGCGCTCCTTCATCAGCCGCACGAGCGCTTCCTGGATGAGCGCCTCGGATCGAGAGTCGAGGTGGCTCGTCGCCTCGTCGAGAATGAGGATGCGGGGGTCTTTGAGGATGACGCGAGCGATGGCGATCCGCTGCTTCTCCCCTCCGGACAGCCGGTATCCGCGCTCGCCGACCACGGTGTCGTAGTCGTCGGGGAGCGACGCGATGAAGTCGTGGATGTTGGCGGCCTTCGCCGCCTGTTCGATCTCGTCATGGGTTGCCTCCGGCCTGGCGTAGCGGAGGTTGGCTTCGATGGTGTCGTGGAAGAGATAGGTCTCCTGGGTGACCACCCCGATGTTCTCGGCGAGCGACCGCAGCGTGACATCGCGCACATCGACCCCGTCGACAGACACCGACCCTCTGGTCACGTCGTACAGCCGCGGCACCAGATAGCTGATGGTGGTCTTGCCCGCACCGCTCGGTCCGACCAATGCCACCAACTCTCCCGGCTTGGCCTGGAACGAGACGTCCTCGAGTGCCCACTGCCGCGACGAGGCCTGCGAGACGGATCCGACGGTGTCCGAGGCGGCACCGCCCCAGGCACGGAACCGCTTGACACCTTCCAGGCCTTCGGGAGCGTCAGAGCGGTATGTGAACCACACCCGGTCGAACTCCACGCTGCCGGTCACCCCCTCCAGCTCGAGGGCCTGATCGCGCTCGGGGAGATCGACGTCGAGATCGATCACCTCGAACACGCGCTCGAAGCTGACGAGCGACGTCGCAAACTCGACCCGCGAGTTGGAGATCGCCGAGAGCGGGCCATACAACTGGCCGAGGAGGGCGGCGAACATCACGAGCGTGCCCACGCTCAGATCCTGCTGGATGGCGAAGTAGCCGCCGAGCCACCAGACGATGGCCGTGCCGACGGCGCTGACCAGGCCCAGGCCGGCGAAGAACCACCGGCCGATCATCGCTCGGCGCACCCCGAGATCGCGAACCGCTCCTGCCTCGCGCCCGAACTTGGCCGATTCGAGCGGCGCCCGGTTGAACAGCTTCACGAGAAGGGCGCCACTGACGTTGAACGTCTCCTGCAGGATCGCCGACATCGTGGCGTTGTGCTCCATCTGCTGCTCGGTGACCCTTCGCAGCACCCGCGCCACCCGTCGCGCCGGAAAGACGAAGAGCGGCAACGCACTCACCGCCAGCACCGTGAGGAGGAGGTCGGCGCGAATCATCACGACCAGGATCACACCGACCGACACCACGTTCGAGGCGATGGAGACGAACGTCCCGGTGATCGCCTGCTGGGCCCCGACGACGTCGTTGTTCAGACGCGAGATCAGCTCCCCGGTCTTCGTGGCGGTGAAAAAGCGCAGCGACATCCGCTGGAGGTGGTCGTACAGCTCACGGCGGAGGTCGTAGATGATCCCCTCACCCGCTCGCGCCGACCACCACCGCTGCAGGATCCCGATCCCGCTGTTGGCCAGAGGGACGCCGAGCATGCCCAGACCCAGCCAGGTCAGCAGCCCGAGGTCGCGACCCGGCAGGGCGTCGTCGACGATCGAACGCGTCAACACCGGCGGCACGACCGTCAGGGTCGAGATGACGAACACGGTGAGGAGCACGCCGATCAGATCGCGCCGGTACGGACGTCCATACCCCCAGACCCGCCCCAGGAGGCTGCGGTCGATCGCCGGACGGTCCTGTTTCTCGTCGTATTGGAGATAGCTGTACCAGCCGCCGCCGTGGAACATTCACCCGCCCTCGTCTTCGCCGTGTCAGCCTACCCCCGCCCTGAGATCGAACCGCAGGGCTCACCCGAGGGCGGTTCCCAACTCCAGCTCGAGGATCTCGCGCAGCGGGGCGAGCGATCTCAGCATGTCGATCACCAGGTCCACCGACCCGGGCCGGATGTCCAGCTCGTACTCCCATTCACCGCTCGTCCAGGCGAACCGCACGGTGTCGTTCCCCACGGTCCGTTTCACGTCGGTGTCTCCCACGGTCAGCAGCTCGCAGGTGGCGACGTCCGGACACTCGACGTCGCCGCGGCTGCGGGACACCGCGAGCGTGGCGATCTGACCGAGGGTGCGTGACTGCGAATAGGGAAGGACGGTCCACAGACCGAATGCGGCGACCTGGTCGACGTCGAGCCGATTGGCATCGGGGGCCAGCACCAGCTGACTCGTGATCGATATGACGTCGCCGGGGAGGCGGGCGGGGAACTCCACCCCCGAGATGGCCGCGGCGACCTCGAACGGGCTGGCCTGGATGAAGCGATTCGATCCGGTGCGACGCTCCACGACGTCGGACAGCACCGCCGCCTCGGTGGGGAAGCTCTTCCGGGCGAGATCGATGTTCCACCAGCCCACCTCCCACACGGGTACGAGGTCGGCGGTGTCCGAAGGGGTGGGAGCCGGCGGCGCCGTGGTGGTGGTCTTGGCCTCGTCGATCCATCCCGACGACCGGCCGCCGAGATCCGCCAGCGGCGCGTCGCCACAGGCGGCGCAGAGCACCAGGAGCACGACCGACATCCGGATTCTGCTCACGGCACCCACCTTCGACCCGATCGAAGAACGCCGATTGTCCTACGAATACCCACCCACACCAAGCACAATCGGGATCCATGCGGCGCATCCATCTGTCGACCGAGTCCTGGCCGGACCATCCCGCACTCGACACCGGCGTGTCGCACGCGCTGGTGAGGGCGGTCGGTGACGGCACTCAGGCGGAAACCGTCCGGCTGCATCGGACACGGCCGATGGTGGCCTTCGGCCGCCAGGACACCATGAACCCCGGATACGCAGACGCCGTGGCCGCCAGCCGCGCCAAGGGGTTCCTTCCGATCGAGCGACTCGCCGGCGGCCGGGCGGCGGTGTTCCACGCAGAGACGCTGGCGTTCTCGTGGGCCCTCCCGGCCCCCGAGCCGAGGGCGGGCATCGAGGCCAGATTCCGCCTGATCGCCGAGATCGTCACCGAGGCCCTCGTCTCGCTGGGAATCGACGCTCGGATCGGCGAAGTGGCAGGCGAGTATTGCCCGGGACGGTTCAGCGTCAATGCGGGTGGCCGCTCCAAGATCATGGGCGTCGGACAGCGCCTCGTGCGGCGAGCAGCGCACATCGGGGGCGTCATCGTCGCCGGGGACGCCCAGAGCATCAAGGACGTGCTGATACCCGTCTATGCCGCCCTCGGCATCTCGTGGAGGCCCGAGTCCGTGGGGTCGGTCTCCGCCGAGACAGACGGTGCGGGGATCGAAGACGTGGAGCGCGCGGTGCGGACGGCATTCGAGCGCCGCTTCGAAATCGTGCCCACGGCCCTCCCGACCTCCCTGGTCGAGGCGGGACGCGCGCTGGCCGCGGGTCACCTCGCCGGACCGGGCCGACCCGAAGACGCTCCGGGATCGTTGGAAGCCCCGGGCCCGAACCCGTAACGTCTGTCACATGACCCGCTACCTGCTGCTCAACGGCCCCAACCTGAACGCCTTGGGCATCAGGCGCCCGGAGATCTACGGGACGACCACCCTCGATCAGCTGGTGGAGATGGCACGATCGTGGTCGGCGGAGATGGGAGCCGACCTCGATCACTTCCAGTCGAACCACGAGGGCGACCTGATCGATCGGATTCACGCCGCCCGCGACGGCATCGACGGCATCGTGTTCAACCCGGGAGCCTTCACGCACACCTCCTACGCCATCCACGATGCGCTCGAATCGGTGGACATCCCCACGGTCGAAGTGCACATCTCCAACGTGGAGGAGCGTGAGCCCTGGCGGCGGATCTCGGTGATCCGCCCCGCCTGCATCCGAACGATCTACGGACGCGGCATCGAGGGATACCACTGGGCGCTTCGGCACCTGCATCACCGCGCCGCCTGGGCTCCGATCATCGCTCACTACGGCGAACTGGGCGACCAGGTGCTCGAGCTCAGGATCCCCGAGAGTCTGGAGCGGCCGCCCCTGGCGGTCTTCGTCCACGGCGGGTTCTGGCGTCACATGTGGACGCGGGACCTGATGGACGGCATCTCGGTCGACCTGGCCCGCCGCGGGATCGCCACCGCCAACGTCGAGTACCGGAGATCGGGGGCTGGAGGTGGGTGGCCCGGTTCGGCGGACGACGTGACCGCGGCCGTGCACTGGCTGCTGGAACGCCCCGAGCTCGACGCAGACCGATCGGTGGTGATCGGCCATTCCGCCGGCGGCCACCTTGCTGCGGTGGCAGTCGACCGTCTGGCGCTCGCCGGTCACTCCGTCACGCTCGTCTCTCTCGGCGGCCTTCTCGACATCGAGGCCGCCCTCGCCGAGGACCTGGGCAATGGCGCCGCTCACCAATTCCTGGGGGGCTCCGACCCCAGGGAGGCCTCGCCGCTGTGGATGTTCGACTCCGAGTTCGACGCACTCATCGTTCACGGGTCCCACGACACCCTGGTTCCCCCCGAACAGTCGCGGCGGTTCTGCGCGAAGCACCGCCACGCCCGACTGCTCGAGCTGCCCGAGACAGGCCACTTCGAGATCCTCGACCCGGCCGACCCCGCCTGGCAGCAGGTGGCCGACGAGATCGTCCGCTTGCTGGATTGACCCCATCCGTCCCGATCATCGCCGGAGGGGCAAAGGCAGCGCCCGGCCAGGTCGCTGCGAATGGCGCAGACGAGACCTGCCATTCTCTTCCAGAGAACGAGTTGTCACTCGATCGCGCGGCCGGATACTGTCTGATCGGCCGTTCGCCCTCCGGGAGGCGGCCGGGCGGAGGAAGGACACGTGCGCATCTCTCGCATCGGGCTGGTCGTGGCCTGGGGGCTGGTCGCCTCACTGGCCGTTGCCGGGTTCGCAGCATTCTCGGCGTCGGAAGACGACGCGCCCCAAGGCCCCAGTGCGATCACCATCGCAGCCATCGCCCCCGATCTGGGGCGGAGTGCCGGGGTCGTCGCCGGGCTGTCGTTCGTGTACCTGGGCGAGCAGAGCGGGCCCCAGACCACCGTCGACTTCGACGCCGTCGTGCAACGCACGATCGCCCGGCGCGCCGAACAGTCCGTCGACACGACGACCACCACCGCTGCCGCCGGCGGCACCCGCGACACGCGCGGCTCGGTGTTCATCCGCAGCCGATTCCTCGGCGAGGCCGAGATCAGGCAGCTGATCGGCACGTACTTCGCCCCCGAGGACGTCAACCGGGCGGTTCGCATCGCCTGGTGCGAGTCCAGTTTCAACCCCGAGGCGGTCAATCCGGTCACCGGCGCCGGAGGGCTGTTCCAGCACATGCCCGAGTACTGGGCAGAGCGGTCGGCGGCGGCCGGGGTGGCAGGCGCCGATCGGCTCGACGCCGAGGCGAACGTGGCGGTGGCGGCGTGGCTCCTCTACAACCTTCCCGGTGGCTGGTCTCACTGGGACTGCCAGGCCTAGCGCGTCCCTCCTCGTTCAACGGACAGCACGTCGGGAGCCGCCTCGATCTCCGCCAGCTCGAAACCAAAGCGGTCGGCCGCGAGGCGCGCCCCCTGCACCGCGTATGGCGCCATCGACGCCCCGGGAGGAATCGCCCCGCCGTCGAGGGTCATCCGGACCAGCGAACCGGAGAGCGCCTCGCCCGCCTCGATCGTGCCGTGGCCGGCCTCGTCGACCACGACGATGCGACCCGAGTCGATCCGAACATGCACTGAGCCTGACGTCACTCGATCCGGCACCGGGAGGCTCATCCCGGCGACCCGTCGAGCGTCGGCGGCTTCGAGGATCGTCTGCTCGAGCCACACCGGGTCGACCGAGAGGTCCTCTTCGATCATCGCCCGCGTGAGCAATCCGATCGGCAGCCCGTCGACCCGGGAAGCCTGAATGGAAAACCCCGGACTGAGTCGAGGGTTCAGTTCGGTTGGGCGGAACCCCTCAGGCGTCGCCACCCCATCGATGCTGAACGCACCGCGGTAGCCCACCTCCCGGTCGAGGGTGTCGGCGACCGCCCGGGCGGCGGTCCGCATCTGGTGTCGAACCCGGTCGGGCGGATCCCAGGTGGTGGAGTACCCCAGGTACACAAACCCGGGCGGATCGAGCCTCCGGGCGATGAGCATCTCGACCGGCCGGAACACCGCCACTCCCCGTGGGGTGACATATGCGTGGATCGAGCACGGGATCCCATCGAGGAACGGCATGACCCGCACGCGTCGGGCGCGGCGCTCGAACCACTCGCCCGCGGCGCCGAGGACCAGGTCGTTTCTGACCCAGCGCACGTACTCCCCCCCGCCGTGCCACCCCTCGGAGTTGTCGGCCACCCACACGGTGCCGTCGCCTCCGGCAAGCTCGCGATGGGCGGCCGCCGCCCGGGAGGTCTCGACGACCCGCGACGGGGCGCGCTCGACCCCGGCCCGGTCCCACAAGGCGTCAACCGTCATCTTGTCCTCGAGCTCGATCCACGCCGGCCGGCGCGCCCCGTAGATCCTCCTCCCCGCCAAGGGCTGGTCGAGCCCGAAGACGGGCGCCAGCACCCAGGCAGAGCCGTCCGGGTCGAACGCGTCGATCGCCGCGGTCATCCCCAGGTCAGGCTGTCCGAGTGCGTCGGAGAACGCCCGCAAGCCACTCATCACGGTCGCGCCGGACGTTCGGGTGAAATGCAGCTCGACACCGTCGGGCACGTCGCCGATGCCTTCCATTGCGGAGATGACCATGACGCGTTCGACACCCACCTGGCCCAGCTGTTGCACCAGCCGTGAGGCGATCGCAGCGACCTCGGCGATGAGGATCACCCGCCGCCCACCGAAGATGCGTCCAAGACCGCGTTCGATGGCATCCAGGTTCGTCATGTCGCTACGAGCCGTCCTCTTTTCCCACCTGGAATCGGTCCCCTCCTCAGAACGGGCACCAGCCGGTCTGGATTGCGCCCGGCACGTCGTCCAGGGCCGGCGCCCGCTCCGAGCACACGCGGACCCCCATGTCGCCGGAAAGGCCGAGACCCTGCCATCCGTGAGCCTCGACCCTGTCATCTCCAAACGTGAAGGCGATGAGAGTGTGATCGTCGACCTCGGGCCCGGCGATGTCGAGCACCTCGCGAACCCGCTGATGCTCGGCCGGATCGATGGCACAGAGCCCGGGGCTCGCCACGCGCCGGGCGAGCCCCTCCTGGGCGGCGTATTCCCACAACGACTCGGCCGGTCCGTGCGCCTGTCGCCAGGCCGTTCGCACCGCTTCGGCCCGGGCAGCGGCCCGAACCGTGTTCTCGTCGACCGGCTCGTCGGACCAGAACCACACCGCCCCGATGCCATCACGGCGGTTGCGCACGTCCGTGAAGAGGCGATCGGTCCATGCGCCCGGCGTCAAGACCACCACCGCCAACTCGAGGTCGCCCGTGCACAGGTGGGTGTCGTCGAACGCGTCGGCCGCCACCTGCTCGGCACCGACCGCGAGCAGCGCCTCCACCGTGCCGAGCGCCTCTGCCTTTCCCGTCATCGGGTTGTAGGCGGAGAGCGGTGGGACCGCCCGACACATGTCGACGTACCGCCGGAAGCGCTCCGACCCGGTACCCCCATCGCGTGGCAACCGGTAGATCCCCGCCATCGTGTCCAGGGTGGGGATGATCGTGACGGTCATGTACCGACCGTACTCCTCGCAGGACGCGGCCGTCCGTGCGCGCGGAGCTCACCGGAAGTCGCGCGATCCCGTCGACACCACCGGGATCGCCTCGAAACGCCGAGCCACCAGGTTGGTGACACCGTCGCGGTACTCGACCAGGCCCTCGATGATCATCGCCGGAGCCTTGCGGGCCACCTCGTAGCCGGCCTCCCACACCGGCGGAAGGACCACCACGTTCACCAGGCCGGTCTCGTCTTCGAGGTTGAAGAATCTGACACCATTGGCGGTTCCCGGCCTCTGCCGATGAGTGACCACCCCTCCCATCCGCACCTTCCGAGTGGTCCTGCGAAGCTCGAGCACCTCGGATGCGGTCAGGCATCCCATCGCCCGCAGTTCGGATCTGATGAACTGGATGGGGTGCGACGTCGAGGTGCTCGTCGCCCACAGGTCGGCCAGGTGCTGCTCGCGAGGGGTCATGACCGGCAGGCCGGGCGGATCGACACCCGGCGACAGCGGAAGTCGACCCGGACCGATCTCCGCCAGCGCCCCCGCCGCCCAGATCCCCTGGCGCCGGTCGAGGCCGATCGAAACGAGCGCACCGGCCGCCGCCAGACCCTCGAGAGCATCGACCGGCAGCCCGGCTCGATGAGCGAGGTCGGCCGGATCCTCGAATGGACCGCCGATGGTCCGGGCAGCCTCGATGCGGGTGATCTCGGATCCACCCAGATTGCGCACATATCGCAGGCCCATCCGGACCCCAACCGCCGGACGGGGAGGATCGTCGGATGCGCCCCTCCCCCGCCGCCATTCCGCCCCCAGGTACTCGACCACATCGCCGAAGTCGATCTCGACCGGCTCGACGGTGCAGTCATGCCAGGAGGCGTTGATGTCTGGCTCGAGCACCACCACCCCATGTCGCTGGGCGTCCTGGACCAGGCTGTTGGGGCTGTAGAACCCCATGGGCTGGGCGTTGAGCAATCCGGCCAGATACTCGGCCGGGTAGTGATATCGCAGCCAGGCGGACATGTACACGATGTAGGCGAAGCTGACGGAGTGGCTCTCGGGGAACCCGAAGCTGGCAAAACCCTGCAGCTTCTCCCATATCTCATCCGCGGCAGGCCCGCGGATCTCGTTCCGCTCCATCCCGGCGTACACCTCGTCGCGAAGCTTGGACATCTCCTCGTCGGAGCGCTTGTGGGTCATGGCGGCTCGAAGGCGATCGGACTGGCCACCATCGAACCCGGCACACACCCTGGCCAGTTCCATCAGCTGTTCTTGGAAGATCGGAACTCCCAGCGTCTTTTCGAGGATCGGCACCGTCGACGGGTGGGGATAGCGCACAGGCTCCTCCCCGTTGCGCCGGCGCAGGTAGGGGTGCACCGATTGGCCCTGGATCGGGCCGGGTCGGATGAGCGCCACCTCCACCGCCAGGTCGTAGAAGGTCTTCGGCTTCATCTTGGGAAGCGTCGCCATCTGCGCGCGCGACTCCACCTGGAAGAGCCCCACCGTGTCTGCGACGGTGAGCTGACGGTAGATGGCGGGCTCCTGGGGGATGGCAGCCAGATCGATCCGGACCCCGTGCGTCTCCTCGACGAGATCCGTCGCCAGGTGGAGGGCGTTGAGCATCCCCAGTCCGAGGAGGTCGAACTTCACGATCCCGATGGCGGCGCAATCGTCTTTGTCCCACTGGAGCACCGATCGGCCTTCCATCCGCCCCCATTCGATCGGCACCACCTGGTGCAGCGGTCGGTCGGCGATGACCATCCCCCCCGAATGGATTCCCAGGTGACGCGGAAACCCGTCGAGACGGTGACACACGTCGTAGATCAGCTCGGAGGTCAACCCGTGCGGGAGCGGTGCCTCGGTGCGGAGATGGTCCGTCCGGCGCGAGTCGACGTATCTGGAAAGCCCGTCGACCTGGGCCTGGGTCATCCCGAACACCTTGCCCACGTCGCGCAGCACCGATCTCGCCCGGTAGGTGACGACATTGGCGACCATGGCCGCCCGCTCCCGCCCGTATCGCCGGTAGCAGTACTGGATCACCTCTTCCCGGCGGTCGGCCTCCAGATCCAGGTCGATGTCAGGCGGCCGTCCCCGCTCTTCGGAGAGGAACCGCTCGAACGGCAGGTGCAGCCGGATCGGATCGACCCGGGTGAGGCCGATGCACCGGCACACCGCCGAATCGGCACCCGAACCGCGGATCTGGCAGTAGATGTCCTGGGAACGGGCGAAGTCGACGATGTCTTTGACGACGAGGAAGTACCCGGGGAACCCGAGCCGGTCGATGATCCTCAACTCGTGCTCGAGCCGCTCGCGGGCCCGAGGGTCGATTCCGCCCTCTCCTGTGCCCGGATACACCTCTCTCGCCCCTTCGAAGGTGAGGTGACGGAGATACTCCATCTCGCTGCGGAAGTGCCCCGGCATGGGGAACGGAGGAAGGTCGGGGCTGACCAGTCTCAGATCGAAGGCGAGTCGCTCGCCCAGCGCCGCAGCCCGACCCACCACCCCCGGGTAGCGGGCGAACCGTCGATGCTGCTCGTCGGGCGGCTTGAGGAACCGCTCGTCGGTGCCAGGCCGAAATCCGTCTGCTGCGACCAGATCACGGCGACCGGCGATGGCGGCGAGCACGTCTGCCAGATGGGAATCGCCGCGCACGGCGTGGTGGACCTGGTTGGTGGCGACCGCCGGGATGCGCAGCCGTTGGGACACCTCCCACAGCAGATCGTTGCGGGGATCGTCCCCGGGCATGCCGTGATGCCACAGCTCGACGTGGAGCCTCGACCCGAACAGCTCTCGCAACCGGGCAGCCTCGGTGACGGCGGCGGCGATGTCACCACGCCCCGCCGCCCGCGGCACCGCCCCCTGCCAGCAGCCGGTGAGACAGAACAGGTCGGGGTCTCTTGCCGCCTCGGCCAGGTCGCCCCAGGCGTACGCGGCCCGGTCCTTTTCGCCCCGGAACTGGGCTCGGGTGACCAGCCGGGAGAGGGTGGCATAGGCAGTCGGTGAACCTGCCAGCAACACCAGGTGGTCGGCCGAGTGATCGTCGAGTGGCCTCGTTCCGTGGTGGGTGACCGAACGGCCGCGCCGTCGATGGGCTTCCGAGCCGCTTGCGGCGAGCCGATCCTCGTCCCAGGCCTCCGCTCTTCCCACGGGATCCGGCAGATCGCCGACCGGCGCATCGGCGTGGACACCGACCTCCACCCCGTACACCACCGGCAAGTCGTACCGGGCGGCGGCTTGCATCACCTTCACCGCGCCGTAGAACCCGTCGTGATCGGTGACCCCGAGAGCGGTGTACCCCAGTTCGGCTGCCCGCTCGACCAGCTCCGCCGCCGTTGCAGCCCCATCGAGAAAAGAGAAGTTCGTGTGACAGTGGAGCTCGGCGTAGGCGGCCGTCGGACGGGAGGGCATGCCGGGCAGTGTATCGAACATGTGTTCGACTCGCTCCGCAGCGCCGACACCGTCTGGTCTGCTCCGGAGCGATCCGCGGCGCATCGCCAGGGGCCAGGGACTCCCCCACCGTCAAGTAGCCTCGCGGCCATGCCTGATGTGGTGGTGGTGGGAGCGGGGGTGGCCGGGCTCACCGCCGCCCGGGTGCTGGCCGAGAGGCGGGTCGACGTCACCGTCATCGAGGCGCGTGAGCGGATCGGGGGTCGAACGTGGACTCGCGATCTCGCCGGCGCCCCCGTCGACATGGGTGGTTCGTGGATCCACGGCCCGTACGGGAACCCTCTGTCGGAGGTGGCGGCCGGGTTCGGGCTGTCGACCCGCAACGACGGGGCGTGGGGAACCGGCCTGGAGCTGTTCGTCGAAGGCTCGGGGTGGGCCGATGCCGCCACCACCACCTCGATGGTCGCCGCCCGGCTCGACTGGGACCCCGGGGAGGCCGCCTTCGCCCTCGGTGGGGATCGGCCCCACCGAGAAGGCGTCGAGTGGTTCGTCGGAGATCGTGGCTACCCGACCGACATCGCCGCCGTGGTCCGATTCAATCTCGACTGGGTGGAGGGGGCGCTCAACATCGGCGGCCGCCCGGACACCATCTCACTGCTCGGATCGGCCGCATACGTGAGCCACGGCGGGGGAAACACGGTGATCGACGGCGGCTACCGGGCGATGGTGGACCACCTCGCCCGGGGGCTCGACATCCGGGTGGGTGAGCCGGTGCTGGCGATCGAGCACGGTGTCGAGGGTCTCGTGTCGACGACGCTGACCACTCACAGGGCAGATCGCATCATCGTCACCGTGCCGCTGGGTGTGCTGAAGAGCGGCTCCATCGTCTTCGACCCACCGCTTCCGCATGGCGGTGCCATCGAACGACTGGCGATGGCCAACCTGGAGAAGGTGGTGTTCCGCTTCGACCGCCCCGTGTGGCCCCGGCAGCGGCGGCGGGCCAACTTCGTGTCGGAGGATCGCCGATTCCCCACCTGGGCGGACATGAGTGATCACGCAGGCGCACCGACGATCGTGGCGCTCTACAACCCCACGGCGACCGGGTGGATCGAGGCACTCGCCCCCGCCGATCGAGTCGAACCGGCCCTCGCCGTCCTCCGGGCGATGACACCGGAGATCCCGGATCCGATCGAGGCATTCGCCACCGACTGGACCGGTGACCCGCTGTCGGGCGGGTCCTACAGCTACATCCCGCTGGGCGCCACCGCCGCCGACATGCGCCACCTCGCCCGTCCCGCCTCGGAGCGTCTGGTGCTGGCCGGCGAACACACCGTCGCCGCCTACTTCGGAACGGTCCACGGCGCCCATGTGTCTGGCATGCGCGCCGCCGACTGGGCCACGGCCTGAGTCACCTGCCGGCGAACACCTTGCCCATACCGACGTCCGTCGCCGGGGTTCCGGCGTGGACCACGACGACGTCGATATCGGGCACCTCTCCGGCCAGACGTCCCACCATCGACTCCACGGCGGAGTGTCCGGGAGTGCCCGGGACGATCACGAGGTCGGCACTCTTCAGGCTCGAAGCCAGCTCGTGGAGGTCGTCACCGACCTCGACCGACGTCCACGAAGCGTCCGCGACGAACCCGGGCGAATCGATCGGCACCGCCACCACCACCGGCAATCCCGAACCCTTGGCGAGCCTGCGACACAACTCGACGGCCGCCGCCACGTCGGCAGGGAGAGGATCCGCCCCGAACGAGGGCAACAGCACCAGGCGTCGAGGATTCCCCGAGGAGAGCCAGCACGCGGCCACGGGGCACGGGGTCCGATCGACGATGTCGTCGAACAACGATCCAAAGAGACGGTCCCGCGCCGTCGTCTCGCCTCTCCACCCCAGCATCACCAGCGAGGCATCCCGTTCGATGACGGTGTTCAACACCCCGGTGGAGATGGATCGGTCGACGCGGACGAAGGGATCGACGTCGGTTCCGAGGCGGGACGCCGCCGATCCGACGCTCGTCAACAGCGGGCGTGAGGCGCGCACCCGCTCGGGGTCGGGTGCGGATACGACGTGAAACGGCACGACCTCGCCACCGTCCGAACGCGCCACCCACACCGCGAGCCTCACGACGTCCGGCGCGGCCTCCGGATTCGAGACCGGGACCAGCACCGTTCGCCCGAGGCGCAGTGGCGGGGCGCCCGGAGGGATCACACCCGGTGCGCTCCGCGCCGCCACCCACGAGGACACCATGACGGTGACGAGGATGACGATCAGGACGGCGTTGACGATCCGCTCGTCGAAGAGCCCGATCTCGAAGCCGACCACCGTCACCGCCAGCGCCGCTGCCGCATGGGCATTCGAGAGCGAGAACATCACCCCGATCTGAGCGCGGAGGAATCGAAACGCGCGCCCCGCCAACTCTGCAGCGAGGCCCTTTGCCCCCATTGCCATGGCCGCCATCACGGAGGCCAACGCAAGCGTGCGGCGGTCGAACACCACGGAGGGATCCACGAGCATGCCGATGGAGATCAGGAAGACAGGAATGAACAGCGCAGATCCCACGAACTCGACACGCTGCATGAGCGCGCCCCCATTGGGCACGAGCGCATTCAACGACAGGCCGGCAAGAAACGCCCCGACGATGCCCTCCACCCCCACGAACTCGGCGAGCACTGCAGCCGACAGAAAGCCAACGAGGACGAACAGGAAGCGGAGCGTGCGGTCCTGACCGAGGCCGGCGAAGAACCACCGCGCCGCCCGCGGGAGCGCCCACAGAGCGGCAAATCCGAGCAAGACGAGACCCACTCCGAGGCGCACCGCGAACTCCAGACCGTTCGTCTCCCCATAGGAACCCGCCACCGCCGCCAACAGGATCAGCGCGAGGGTGTCGGTGACGACGGTTGCACCGACCGTCACCGCCACCGCCGGATCCGTCACGATCCCGCTCCGACGAATGACGGGGTAGGCGACCAGCGTGTGAGAGGCAAACAGTGCCCCGAGGAGCGCCGACTTGTAGCCGCCGAAACCGAGAAACAGACCCGTCCCGAGGGCGACCATCACCGGCACAAGGAAGGTGATTGCTCCGAACGTGAGCGCCCGACGGCGATTGGTCGTCAGTATCTCGAGGTCGAGCTCCAACCCGGCCAGGAACATGAGGTACAGAAGACCGAACCCACCGAGCTGTTCGATGGTCCCGGCCCGGGTGAGCAGCCCGAAGCCTTCGGGCCCGACCGCGACACCTGCCACGACGAGACCGATCACACCGGGAAGGCGAAGGCGTTCGGCTGCCAGAGGCGCGGCCAGGATCACGACGCCGAGAACGAGGAACACCGCGGCAGGAGAGGTCAGGGGAAGCTCGATCATCGACCTCTCGGCATCGGCAGAATCTACGCGACAAAGGGACGCGAGGGCAAAGGCATGTCGTACCGGACGACGAGGGCGCTCCGGGCAGCGAGCCAACCCGGACCGGCACCGTGGCCGGATCTCGCCTTCAGCTACCGCCCATGACCGTGCCAGCTTCCTTCGAATCGACCACACCCTGACCGAAGGGCCCTCGTCGAGGTGGTCGTCGATCGCATCGACATCGGCGAGACATCCGACAACTAGCCTCTCCCCATGTCTCAGATCACCAAGACCGTCCGCCTGTCGGGAAGCTCGCCCGAGTCGATCGAGGACGCCGTTCGTACGGTGCTGGCCAGAGCGGCCGTGACCGTCGACGAGATCAGCCGGTTCGACGTGGTGCGGGTGTGGGGATCCGTCGACGATGCCGGCCTTCCGACCGAGTTCTCTGTCGCCCTCGACATCACCTTCGTGGTCAAGGAGTCGGTCCACGGGTGAGTCCCCGCCTCCCCGACGTCGAGCGCCTCGACCACGGCGTCTCCATCATTCCCCTGCCGCTTCCCTTCACCAGCCCCGCCTGGGTCAACGCGTTCGTCATCGAAGGAGACGACGGCGTGATCCTTCTCGACTGCGGGGCCGACTGGGAACCGGGACACGACCGGCTGGTCTCCGGGTTCTCCGAGCTCGGCCTGGACACCGCCGCGGTCCACACACTGATCGTCACCCACCTCCATCCCGATCACGTGGGAATGGCTCCGCGGCTGGTGGACGAGTGGAGCTGCCGGCTCGTCATGCATCGGTCCGCCGCGACAGGATTCCGGGCGTACAACGACACCCCCGCCCTGCAGCGATGGACGGAGGCGTTCGGCCGGACACACGGTGTTCCTTCCCCGCTCATGGCGGCATTCGCAGACATCACCCGGCCCGCCTTCATGCCGCTCCTGCGCCCGCCCGACGCGGTCGTCGACGACGGGGACCACATCCCGATCGGCGCCGGCCGGTACCTGGAGGTGCTGCACACCCCGGGACACGAGCACAGCCACATCTGTCTTCGCGACTCTCGAACCGGGGTCCTCTTCTCGGGTGACCACGTGCTGCCCCGCATCACCCCTGTGATCATGTGGGACCAGACCGAGATCGATGTCCTCGGTCAGTACCTGGAGTCGGTGAGCCGCATCGCGCTGATGCGGGTAGGGCTCACCTATCCGGCGCACGGACAGATCATGGACCGCGGAAGTCTCCGCGCCTCCCAGATCCTTCTCCATCACCGGCGGCGCCTCTCGGGGATGGACCACACCGTCGAGGGCGGACCCGTCACCGCCTGGGACGTGATGGAAGACGCCTACCGACCCCACCTCGACTCGCTCGAACAGCGACTCGCCCTCCGGGAGACGGTGTCACACGTCGAACACCTGCGGATGCTCGGGCGCGTCTCGTCGTTCACCGAGGAAGGACTGGTCTGGTACCGCCGGGCGTGATCCCGGGATAGGAGGTGAATCCGGGTCCGTGCGTGTACCGTGAGCGGCGGTCGATGCCGGAGGAAACCCATGCGCCTGATCCTGAAACTCGCCGTCAACGCCGCCGCCCTCTGGGTGGCCGCCCGGATCATCGACGGCATCTCCCTGACAGATGACCTCCTGACGATCCTGTTCGTCGCGCTCGTGTTCGGACTGATCAACACGTTCGTCCGCCCGCTGGCCAAGCTCATCTCGCTGCCCGTGCTGATCGTGACGCTCGGCCTGTTCACCTTCGTCGTGAACGCCGCAATGCTCGGACTCACCGCATGGATCATGGACGGTCTCAGCATCGACGGCTTCGGCTCCGCCCTGCTCGGGGCGGTTGTCATCACCATCGTCAGCTGGTTCCTGAACGCCGTCATCCCCGACGAATCCTGAGTCACGGGGCGTCTTCGCCCTCCCACGGGATGCGCATGATCGGCGATCCCTCGCGCAGGTCTACACCTCGCCCTCGATCGACCACCGGCCCGCCGTCCATCACCAGCGCCACGTCGGCCCGCTCGAACACCGCCCGCCCGTGCGACACCACGAGACACGCCGTGTCTCCTGGCGAACAGGTGCTCCCACCTTTCGGCCTCGATCGCGAACATGCGCCGCCGGGGTTTCCGCTGACCGGAGCGACCGGCTGCTGCGATACTCGCACCTGACATGCGCTTCATCGACGACCGACCGCCCGCCCACGAACTCACCTACGGCGACGTCTTCTTGGTCCCGTCGTTCTCCGAGGTCGGGTCGCGGATGGACGTGGATCTGACCACCCCTGACGGGATCGGGACCACGATCCCGATCGTGGCAGCGAACATGACGGCGGTGGCCGGGCGCAGAATGGCCGAGACCATGGCGCGGCGCGGGGGGCTGGCGGTGTTCCCCCAGGACATCCCCACAGAGGCCGTCGCCGACATGACGGCGGCAGTGAAGAAGGCCCACACGGTCT
>DATCZS010000078.1:0-16012 GCA_036525795.1 Acidimicrobiia bacterium
TGCCTCCCGCCGCCAGCGCCCGGGTAACCAGGCGATGGTGGGCGTCGCGGTAGCGCTGCACCTCGACCGGATCGTCCGGGTCGAGCATGAAGATGCAATGGAAGTTGCCATCTCCCACGTGTCCGACGATCGGCACCCACAACCCGCTCTCGTCGAAGTCGCGCCGCGTGTCGGACATCACCTCTGCCAGTCTCGAGATCGGCACGCAGACGTCGGTGGGCATCCCCCGTGCCCCCGGACGGGTCGCCAGACACGCGTAGTAGGCATCGTGACGGGCCTTCCACAGCCGGTTGCGTTCTCCCTGGTCGGTGGTGTCCTCCCACCCGACCGCGCCGTTGGCCGACGCCAGGCCCTGCACCTGCGCCAGGTGCTCTGCGACGGCAGCATCGGTTCCATGGAACTCCAGAAACAGGGTGGGAGTCTCGTCGAGATCGAGACCCGAGTATGCATTCGACGCCGCCACCTGGAGGGCGTCGAGCAGCTCCAGCCGAGCCACCGGAATCCCCAGTTGGATCGTCTCGATCACCGTGTCCACGGCTCCCTCCAGCGTGGCGAACGGACAGATCGCCGCCGCGATCACCTGGGGGATCCCGTACAGCCGGAGGGTGATCTCGGTCATCACGCCGAGCGTGCCCTCCGATCCGACCAGCAGCCGGGTGAGGTCGTAGCCCGCCGAACTCTTGCGGGATCGACGGGCCGTACGGATGACGGATCCGTCCGCCATCACCGCCGTCACCGACAGCACGTTGTCTCTCATCGTCCCGTACCGCACCGCGTTGGTCCCCGAGGCGCGGGTGGCGGCCATTCCGCCGATGGTGGCGTCTGCCCCCGGGTCGATCGGGAAGAACAGTCCCCGCGGACCGAGATGGTCGTTCAGGGCGATGCGACGAACGCCGGCTTCGACGGTGCAGTCGAGGTCGGCGTCGTTCACCTCGACGACACGGTCCATCCCGTTGAGGTCGAGGCTGATCCCACCCCTGGTGGCGGCCACACCGCCCTCCAGAGACGTGCCCGCCCCATAGGGGATGACCGGGACCCGGTACTCGGCGCAGGCCCGGACGATCGTCGCCACCTCTTCGGTGGACTCCGGGTAGACCACGGCATCCGGTGCGACCGGCAGATGCCAGCCCTCGTCGGCGCCGTGGTGGCGCCTCACGTCCTCCGAACGCGACATGCGGTCACCGAGGACACCGTGCAGCGCCTGCAGTACGAGGTCGACGGATTCGGTCCCGGTCGTCGTCACCTCCGCAAACCTAGTGGTCAGGGGATGGTGCTGCCCTCAACGACAGGTGGCCGGCCCCTTCTCCTCTCGGAACGGCGGATCCGGACAGCGGGCGGTGGCGAGCGGTGTCAGCCAGACACGGTTGGATCGACCACGAGCACGCCGTCGACGATCTCGCCGAGGAAGGTCACCATTGCGTCTGTCCAGGTGACGCCCTGCTCGTTGAGCATCGGAACGTCGACCATTTCCTCGTGGCCGGTGATGCCGAGCGACTCTCCCCCACACTGAGGAGGGAACGACTCGGCGAGGACCTCGCACAGCCTCCAGCCGGAACCGTCGTCGAGAAGGTATCCCTTCACGGCGATCACGCCGGTCACACCACCGGCCAGCGCATCGGAGACGGTGAGCCCGCCGTCGACGACCATTCCACTCGGGACACCGGGATCCACCGGCGGCGGGAGGTCCTGGGGAGCCGGCAGCGAGCCGGGCTCGCCGTCGGCAGGGAGCGGACCGAGGTCGTTGCAGTCCGGTTCGCCCTCGAGACAGGCGCCGGCGGCGGCGGGCGGGGTCGATCCGGGGTCGTCGTTGACGGGGAGACCCATCGGCTCTGCCTCACCCTGGCCGCAGGCGGCCACTGCCACGGCGAGGACGCCGAGGACGGCTACGAGGCGTGGGAGTCTTCGTTCTGAGGTCACGATCAGCCTTTCATCGGTTTCCGCGAACGAGGAGATGCCCTGCGTTCGTTCGATATGCGGTTCTGACGTCGGCGCCGGGAAAAGGGTTCCCGGGCAGTCGACGGTCGAACGGTTCGGGCGGATACCCTGCCTTCGATGATGGCACTGCGCGCACTGGTCTTCGCTACCGGGCTCGCCCTCGTCGGGTGGACGCTTCTGTCCGCGATTCGCACCGTGGTGCTCCCGCGCAGTGCCCAGAGCCTCATCGCAAGGGTGGTGTTCCGCTCCCTGGGCCGGGTGTTCCGGTTGATCGCCGGCAGCCGCACCTCTTTCGCCCGTCGCGACCGGGTGATGGCGTTGTTCAGCCCGATCGCTCTTCTGGTGATGGCGGGAGCCTGGGTGATCCTGGTGGACCTCGGCTACACCCTCATGTACTGGTCGGTTCAGGACGCAGGCTGGTCCGAGGCCTTCTTCCTGAGCGGATCGTCGCTTCTCACGCTCGGGTTCGCTCCCGCCGACAGTTTTGGAGAGCGCATCCTCGCCTTCTCCGAGGCGACCATCGGATTGGGGCTGGTGGCGATCCTGATCGCGTTCCTCCCGGCGATCTACTCCAGCTTTCAGCGCCGCGAGCGCAAGGTGGGCGAATTGGAGGTGAGAGCGGGAACCCCGCCCTCCGCCGCCGAGTTCCTGCTCCGTCACTACCGGATCGGATGGTTCGACGACATGGCGGCGTCGTGGTTGGCGTGGGAAGAGTGGTTCCTCGACATCCAGGAGGCACACACCTCCTATCCGTCGCTCGTGTTCTTCCGCTCTCCCATTCCCGAGCAGCACTGGGTCACCGCTGCGGGGACGGTGCTCGACGCGGCGGGGCTGATGGTGGCGGCGTGCGACGCCGGCCGCCAACCTGAAGCACAGGTGGCGATCAGAGCGGGTTGGCTGGCCCTGAGGAGGATCGCCGACTTCTTCGGAATCGAATACGACGCCGATCCGTCACAGGGAGACCCGATCAGCGTCGGTCGAGCCGAGTTCGACGCGGTGCTCGATGAGCTGGCCGCGGAGGGCATCCCCCTCGTCGACGATCGCGACCAGGCGTGGCTGGACTGGGCCGGATGGCGGGTGAACTACGACACGGTCCTCCTGCAACTGGCGGAGCTGACCATGGCCCCATACGCGCCGTGGACCTCCGACCGGTCGAGCCCGAACCACGAACAGCCCCGCCTGCGCCGGTGGGGCAAGCGCGTGGCGGCGCGGTTCACCGCCTGAGTCGGTTCGGCACTCGGCGGTTCGGAGCACCGATGGGCGTATCGGGGCACAGCAGGGCAATCCACCTCACGACCCCCGACGCGGGGCGGGCTGGGTAGGTTGTGCGCATTCGAGACGGAGGTGCGCGGTGGCGGTGGCCAGTACGAGATCGGTGGGGCTCCCCGATCGAAAGGTCCTGCTCGCCTTCGGGGCGTTCATCGTGGTGGGGGGAGGAGCCTCGGTGGCCATCCGCATCACGTACGCCGAAATGGCCCCGTTCTGGGCAGCGACCTCCCGGTTTGCCCTTGCCGCCCTCGCCTTCTGGGTCCTGGTGGCGTTCAGGAGACTCCCCCTCCCTCGAGGCCGGGCTTTGCTGGGTGCGGTCCTGTTCGGGTCGCTGACGGTCGGTCTCGCCTTCGTGTTGATCGGGTGGGGACTGGTGGAGACGCCCGCCAGTCTCTATCAGATCCTGATGGCGCTGGTCCCGCTGGTGACGCTGTTCCTGTCGTCGGTGCAAGGGGTCGAGGCGGTCACCCGCCGTGGCATCATCGGCTCGCTCCTGGCCGTGGGAGGGATCGCGGTGACGGTCACCGGGACAGGTACCTCCGGAATCTCGATCCCTCACATCGTCGCCATTCTCCTCGCAGCGGTGTTCATCGCCCAAGGCGGAGTGCTGATCAAACGGTTTCCCCCGAATCCGCCTGTCATCACCAACGCCATCGCCATGACGACCGGCACGATCATCCTGGCGAGCGTCTCCCTGATTCGAGGCGAGTCCTGGACGCTCCCGACCGAGGTGGACACCTGGGTGGCATTCATCTACCTGGTGGTATTCGTGACCATCGTCGCTTTCCTCCTCTACATGTTCGTGCTCGGGCAGTGGACGGCCTCGGGGACCTCGTACGGGTTCGTGCTCGTGCCCCTCGTCACCATCGTGGTGGCGGCGACCGTTGCCGGGGAGACCATCACCGCCAGCTTCCTGGCGGGAGCGGCGCTGGTACTCGCCGGCGTGTACGTCGGGGCGCTCATGCCGCAGAAACAGAAGCAGGAAGCCCTCTGGCAGTGCCAGGACGACGCCGGAGAGGTGCTCCCGCGCTGCATCGCGGCCTGAGGCCTCCGCGTTCCCCGCTTCGATCGGTCCGAATCGATGGACACGGGCGGAGCCGGGAGGTCCGCCGGGAATCCACTAGACGATGATGGCCAGTCCGATGGCGAACGTGAAGGTGTGCGCCCAGAATGGCGGAGAGGCGATGAACCGCGTCCGGGGCACCGCAAACAGCGCCAGCAGCGCCACTGCCCAGATCGACCCCGCCCATGCCAGCCAACCGGGGATGAGCCCGGCTCCCTCGGCTGCCCAGGCGAGCGGGATCGCGGTGGCATAGGCGCTGACCATGTGGACGAGATGGCCGTAACCGGCCCATCGGGCCAGCGCCGGATAGACGTCGGGAACCTCGCCCGTCGCCGCCGTCCGCTCTGCCGCCCACTCACCCACCGACAGCCGGAAGACGAGCGATCCGATCCACAGCACGGCCCCCGCCGTGTAGCCGGCGGCCGCCACCGCCGCCCCGGGGTCGTGCGCCAGGTGGGCCAGTCCGCCCAGACCGGCGACCGTGAGAGGGAGCGCCAGCACCATCCAGCGGTGAATCCAGCGCATCCGGCGACGGTCGGCGTGCATCACCGGCAACGACTCCTCCGCCGGCTGCTCGTACTCCGGCCTCCATCCCCCTGCACCGAGCATGAACGCCACGAATCCGGATATCAGCAGCCAACCGACCAGGGACATCGTCCACCTCCGGTCAGGAGGCTACCGAAATGAAGGTCGCCCTGCGGGTGCGTTCGCTCATCGCTCTCCGGAGGGAACGAAGGCGATCGTGCACGAGTAGGTGCGGCCGCCTTCGGGATCGGATGCGGCACGGATCTCCTGCATGAGCGCTTGGAGTCGTTGGGCGAAGCGGCTCACGTCGTCTTCGCCGAGTCGGACGACGGTGCGTCCGACCTCGCCGGACGCACCGGACTTCTGGACGGTCGCGACGAAAAAGTCCTCGCATTCCGCCCGTGCCGGGTCGAGGAGCACGGCGACGGCCGCTTCGGCGGCCTTTCGCGGATCTCCGATGTTCTCGATGAGGCTCGCTCCAAGCCGATAGTCGGCCGCCGTTCTCCGGTACACCTTCTCGATCCTGGCACCCGACTTCCGCTCGTCGACCTGGGCCAGCATCTCCTGGTCGACGAGGAGATTCACGTGGTAGTACAGCCGGGTCGGCGGAACGCCGAGTCGCTCGGCCAGCTCTGCCACCGTCACCGGCTGAGCGGCAAGGCGCAGAATGCGCACCCTGACCGGGTTTGCCAGTGCCTCGATCTGACCGAGCGACGTGATCGCTCCGATTGGCTCGGGCTCAGCCGTCATCTCTCGAGCCGGCCCGCTGGAGGGCGACAGAACGGGCGGTGGTACCGAGCAGGGCCACTCCGGCCACCAGGATGACCCATGCCCACGATCCGGCGCTGCCGGAGCTGGCGATCATCGTCCAGGAGTAGATCCCGAGCAACACGAATCCGGCGATCCCTCTGAAGAGCTGCTGTGCGGATGACATGCGTTCCTCCTTCGTTCCGTCATGTTCATCTGAGCTGAACATACGTGAATCGAGGACCATGTTCAAGCGATTCAAATATGGTGGCCGCGATGTGAACATGCGCCGCCGCACCGCTGCGGCCTCACCGCACCAACACTTTGCGCAGACGCCACATCGCCAGGAGACCCAGCACGGCCGCGAAGCCCAACAGGACCAGGAGGAACCCGGCGATGTCTCCGACACCGCCTTCCTCGGCCACCAGCCGCTGGAATGCCTCGAGCGCCCAGGCGTGGGGGGTGACGTGGGCCACCCGGTACACGGTGTCGGACAGCAATTCGAACACCGCCAGCGGGAACATGCAGCCGCCGAGGGCGGCCAGGCCCAGTCCCAGAGCAGTGGAGATGCCGCCGGCCTGCTGTTCGCTGCTCACCAGCGAGCCGAGCAGCATGGCGGCCGCGGTGGCGGCCAGCGAGAAGGCGAGGATCGTGAGGATGGAGCCGACCGGCGATCCCCACTCGACACCGAAGATCAGCCACGTCCCCACGAAGATGAAGCCACCCTGGATGACGGCGAGGGTGAACCGGCTCAGGGCCTCCCCGGCCAGCATGGTCCTGACCGCCGTGGGCGTGGAGTACATCCGCCGCGCCACCCCGAGCTGGCGTGACTGAACGAGGGTCACCGCACCGTTGAGCGTGGTGATGAAGATGAAGAGGACCAGCATCCCCTGGGCATAGATGTCGAACTGACCGAGGCCGGCCAGCACGAACGGCTCGCCTGCGATCGATGCCACCACCTTCACAGGCGGTATCTCCTCCTGGGCCACCTCTGCGACGGCCAGCGCGTCGTCGAAGCTTCCCGCCCCGATCTGCTGTGCGAACCGGGCGGTGCGAAGCAGCGTCGCCTGCCGGGTCACGGCGGCGCCGATCACCTCACTGATCCCCTGGATCTCCTGCTCGGCCCGGGTGACGAGCCGGATCTCGACATCGCCGCCCGAGCGCAGGGTCGACTCATAGCCGGCCGGCAGGATCACCGCCGCCCGGAGGCCGCCGCGCTCGACCTGACGGACCGAAGAGTCCTCGTCGTCGAACTCCACCACCTCGAAGCCCTCGACGGTGGCGAGCAGACCAGCGAGCTCGGCAGTCAGCGAGTCTGCTTCGGCGACGGTGAAGCCGAGCCGGGGGGTCGACGCACCACCCTGCATCGCCCCCAGCAGCAACACGATGAGCATCGGGAGCATGAAGACACTGAAGATCGCCTGGCGGTCGCGGAAGAACCGGACGAGGTTGACGCGTGCGATGGCCACGGGCTTCATGGGCGCATCCCTTCACGAAGTCGGCTGACCCCGATTGCACCGGTGACCGCTCCGAAGGCCAGCATCGCCAGCACCGGGACCACGACCACTCCCAGATCGTCCGATCGAAGGTCGGCAAGGCCTTGCATGAACCACCCGTGAGGGGAGATGAACCGCAGCGAGGCGAGGATCCCGCCGGCCTGGGAGACATCGAAGAACGTCCCGCCCACGAAACCGAGCACCATGCCGATCATCGAGCCGAAGGCGCCGGCCTGCTCGGCGCTCCGGGCGAACCCGGCGATGAGCGCAACGATGCCCACGGCGGCGATGATGGCGCCGAGCACCAGCAGCGCCACCCCCACCGGAGGCCCCCAGTCGGCGTCGACGGCGAACGTCGTCGCAACGAACAGCACCACCATGCTGACCAGTCCCACCAGGAAGGCGCTCAACAGCTTGCCTCCCAGCACGGACGTGCGCGAGATGGGCGACGACAGCAGGCGCGTCATCGTCCCGGTCCGGCGCTCCTCGAGCAGTCCGATGATCCCCGACTGGACGGTGAAGAACAGGAAGAAGATGGCCATGCCGGCCGCGTAGAAGGTCACACCGTCCAGTTGCTTGGTGGATGCGGTGTCATCCCTCACGGTGACCGGATTGGGCGTCTGCAGGACCTGCACACCGGTGCTGAACCGGTCCACCTCGCCCCCGATCAGGCTTTCGACGGTCGCCACCGCCACCCTGACCGCCGTCAACTCGCCTGCGTATCCCTCGACGATTGCGACGGCGATCCCGGCCTCGGTCTGCGATCCCTGGTTGCCGATCACCTGGATCTCGGCGGGGCGTTCCGACTGCACGGCGTCGGAGAAGCCCGCCGGGAAGATGATCGCCGCGTCGGCGGTCTCGACACCCTCCGTTCCCCCGAAGGGAGTCACCTCGGCGTCGACCAGCGCCTCGGCCTCGGCGACCGTGTCGACCTCGATCACCTCGATGCCCGCCGCCCCACCGAGGACGTCCTCGACGAACAGGCGCGCGACCGGACCCCGGTCGAGGTCGGCGACCACGTACCTGCCCTCGAACTCGAAGCCCGACAGGGGGTTCAGCACGAAGCCGAACACCAGGGCCAGACCCAGCGGGGCGACCACCCCGATGATGTAGGCAGACCGGTCGCGAAGCCTCTGCTTCAGGTCCTTCTTGGCGATGATCCAGGCGGCGCTCACGATCACTCCCGCAGCGCCCGGCCGGTGAGCTTGAGGAACACGGATTCGAGGTCGGCCGAGTCGACGTTCACGCTCTTCACCATCGACCCCGTCCGTCCGGCGATCTCCAGGATCTGCGGAAGCCGGTCATGGGCCCGGTCGACGATGAGGGTGATCCCCTCGTCGCCGACGGCGGCGTCGTCGACGGCGTCGATCTCGGAGAGCGCGGCAGCGGTGGCCGCCAGGCTCCCCGACGCAGTGAGAGTCAACCGGTCCTTCTGTCCCACGATCCGCACCAGGTCGGCCTGGGAGCCCTCGGCGATCAGCTCGCCCTGGTCGACGATGCCGATCCGGTCGCACAACCGCTCGGCCTCCTCCATGTAGTGCGTGGTGTACAGGACCGCCATGCCCTCCTCCCCCAGGCGTTCGACGCTCTCGAGAATGGCGTTGCGGCTCTGCGGGTCGACCCCCACGGTCGGTTCGTCGAGAATCAGGAGCGCCGGACGATGCAGCAGGCCGATGCCGATGTTGAGCCGCCGCTTCATGCCTCCGGAGTACTCATCGGTTCGATCGCCTGCCCGATCGGTGAGCTCGATGATTTCGAGGACCTCGGCGACCCGGCGCTTCAGCTCGGCGCCCTTGATGCCCTGCAGCCGTCCGAAGAACTCGAGGTTCTCGAACGCGTCGAGGTCCGGGTAGATGGCCAGATCCTGAGGAACCAGCCCCACCAGTCGTTTGGTGTGGGTGGCGTCCGGGCTCATCGGTTCCCCGGCCAGCCTGATGTCGCCGCCATCGGGCTCGAGCAGCCCGGCGATCATCGAGATGGTCGTGGTCTTGCCGGCTCCGTTGGGGCCGAGCAGTCCGTAGGTCTCGCCCGGCCCGATACTGAACCCGATTCCTCTGACGGCCTGGTGGCTGCCGAACGACTTTCGGATGTCGGAACACTCCAGTACCAGGCCACCTGGTGGTGCGGTCATGTCGATCTCCGGTTGGGACCCCAACGATTGTGTCGCACCGCAGGTGGCGCTAGAGCCAAGAGACCCGTGTCGCCAGGCGAAGGCCCCCCCCGGGGCGCCCGTGACTCGCCGGCCACCACCGGCTGCACCGCGGCGGGAGCGTCGGTCGGCCCGCCCCGGGTCGATCTCGGCGAATTCGGTGTGGAGGCGTCTGTTTCGTTCACCGCCGGCTCCGATTCGATCACCGTGGCCAACGCCGGTGAGTTCGGCCACACGCTGGTGGTGGCGGATGAATCCGGCCGCGTTTTGGACGCCTCCCCGCTCGTCGCTCCCGGCGAAGAGATCACCTTCGACGTCGAGCTCACTCCCGGCACCTACGACTTCACGGGCCGCATCGTCGTGCAGACGGGCGACGGACGCCTGGTCGATCACTACGCAGAGGGAATGAGGACGACGGTGGTGGTGGGAGGAAACGGCTGACCGAGAGGACCGCCGTCTGACCCGATCGATGCGCGAACAGGCCGCCCCGGCACCAGACCACGTCCTTTCGGCCCTGTAACTCGATCGATCCCCGACGTCCAATGGGGTTGAAGGGGGGAAAGGAAGGGACGAATGGCCGTCTCGCAGAAGACGCCTCCCGAGACCCGTACCTACCAGCCGATGACGCCGGTCCGGTCGGTCTGGCGCAACACGGTCGAGTGGGTGTTGGGGATCGTCGGCGCCGTCAGCCTGTTCCTGGGGTTGTTCATCGCCTACGCCGGAGAGAACCAGTCCCTGGGTTTGGGTGGTGACTGGTCCTGGCAGGTGGGCGAAATCGCCTCCGGGTGGATGTACGGCTTCCTCATCGGTGGCGCCGTCCTCCTGATCGGGCTGATCGGCCTGGTCTATCAGGACATCCGCCGCCGGTAGCAAGCCACGCGTACAACGGCCGGCGATGCGCGCTCGGTCGTCGGCCGTTGCTCGCTCTCTTGTTCGCCTCGGTTCGACACGCGCCTACATCTGAATCCCCATTGCCAGGACGGCCACCAGGGCGAGACCTGCCACCGGCACGCCGATCAGAGCAGCCTTGAGCCGGGTCGGGATCGGCGCCTGCGAGAGCCGCGGGGCGAACACCACCGAAAACCCCCAGGCCTCCAGCGTCAGCATCGGGAGATACCACACGACTCCGAGAACCTTCTCGGTCGGGTCCATCCGCCAGTTGTCGAACACCGCATCGGAGAGTGCCGGCCACTGGGTGGCGAGCGCGGCGAGACCCAGGACACCGACCAGCCAGGTCGGACGGCGGCGGCCGATGGCGATCGCACCCAGGATCACCGCCGGCCACATGACCGCGCCGCCGGCGCCGAGCAGGACCAACGCCAGCACTGTGAAACGCCACCACCCGACTCCGAGCCGCCACCGTCGCAGACGAGCGAATCCGAGGAGCGACCCGGCGATGACAGACGCCCCGATGATGAACAGGGTCCCGCTCCAGCTGAACTCAGGGCTGGTGGAGATGAATCGCATCCACGCCCGCATCACCACACCCCAGGTGAGCCCGACAAGCGCTCCGGCGAGGATCGGGTGGCTTCGTGCAAACGTCTGCATCAGAACTCCAATCCATCGTCGGGGCCACCGGGATCACCCACCGTGGCCTTGGCACACACCGAACCTCCCACCATCAGAGCCGTAGCTGGTCGCACTTCCGCCGCAGCGGTTGGCACAATCAGCGCCCAGTTGAGTTCCCGCACGCCATCTCCTTTCCCATCGGCACCCTGCCAGGAGCGTCCGGAGCGCCCCGGTCCGAAGAGCCGCCTTCAGACCATGCGGGGGCCGGGTTCTCCCGTATGGTGGATAGACGTGCCACGAAGGGCGGCCGGGTGACAGCGGGCGTCCCCATTATTCGGCGTCACCCGAGTGCGGAGTCTCGTTCGTCCGTATTGACGATGGTCCTCGAGATCCCGTCATCACTCAGGATGCTTGCGACCGCCGTAGAACGGCCGCTGGCTGGCCTCAGCGCCGGCGAACTCGATTCGTTGGTGGCGCGGTTGTTCACCGAGGAGGCGGCCAATCTGGTGCGGCTGGCTCGCTTCTTCGTGGATGATCGCACGGCAGCCGAGGACCTGGTTCAGGAGGCATTCATCCGGTTGACCCGGTCGATTCACCGCATCCACGACCAGGCCAAGGTGAAGCCATATCTGCGTTCGATCGTGCTGAACCTGGCCCGGGATCACAACCGGAGAGGTCTGATGTCGCTCCGGCATCACCCGCCGGCCGACCCGGACCCGCCCGCCATCGACGAGATGATGGAGGCCGATGAGGACCGGCGCCGGGTGATCGCCGCATTGCGGTCGCTGACACGCGGTCAGCGCAACGTGTTGGTGCTCCGGTTCTACATGGAGCTGTCGGTGCGGGAGACCGCCGACACCCTCGGCCTCTCGGTCAACACGGTGAAGACCCAACAGCAGCGCGGTCTGGCGGCGCTGGGGGCGATGCTCGAGGCAGGGGGTCAGGCGTGACGGCCCTCGAGCATCGCCTGCACGACGCGCTCTGCGCCGGAGCGGAGCAGACCACTCCGGCCCCTGACCTCTTCGCCCGGGTCCAGCTATCGATACGGGAGGACCGCCTGCGGCGTACGCAGTTGCGACGACGGCTGGCCATCATCGGGTTGTTGGCCGGGGCGCTGGCCTCGATCACATATGGAACGTCTACGTTCGAGGATGGGAGATTGCTGATGGCATGGTGGGTCCTAGAGGTGATCGCAACGGTCGTCCTTGTCGGGCTGGCGGTGTGGCTCGGACCGTTCATCAAACGGTTCGGACGGGCGTACGCGGCCGATGTGTTCAGGGCCAACCCGCTCACCGGCAAGAGCTTCATCGTCCTGGCCGACATCGTGTACTACCTGATCTTCGGGGCGTACATCCTGTTCACGGTCCGCTTCCAGCCCGAAGCCAACTGGTCCGAGAACGTGGGTGCCCGTCAGCTGCAGTGGGAGGTGGCACGAATCGGCGGGATCCTGCTGATCATCGGGATTCTTCACGGGGCCAACATCGTGCTGATGCCGGTTCTCGGCCGCCTGTTCTCGCTCAACCGCCGGCTCGATGCCCGCAACGCCAACGACGGCATGGATGGATGAGGGGGAGGGCCTCTTCGGCCGGCGGGGGATCCTGAGCGTCGTCGAGTCGGTTGAGGCCGAGGCCTCGCGCCGGTATCGAAGGCGCCGAGGTCAGCTGGGAACCGCAGACCCGCTTCGCCCGGACACGTCAATGCCGGCATGGGCCGCCAAGAACGCCGACAACCGGCGATCGGTGAGGCCGGCCTGTTCGATGTTGATCAGATGCCCGGTGTTCTCGACGAGTTCGGTCTCGACTTCCGGGATCAACACCTGTGCCCGACTCAGAGCTGCCCGGGGTGGGTAGATGACCTCGCGGTCCCCGATCATGAGCAGCGTCGGCGACCGGATTCCGGCCAGTTCGCGGTCATCGAAGGCATGGGGAAATGGCGCCTGCCGCTGGTAGCGGAAGAATGCCAGGTGCAGGGTGAGGACCTCCACCAGCCTCTCATCGACCTCGACCCTGCCGCCGAACAGGGCCTTGATCGACGGCGGGCCGGTCCAGGCCGGCATGTACGGTCCGGCGCTGATCATCAACCTCATCGCACGGCGGAACGGCAGGATCGAGGCGGCGGGGGCCAGGAGGGCGAGCGGTCCCACCCGATCGGGTGAGAGGATCGCCAGGTTGAGCGCCAGCCAACCTCCCTGCGACGAACCGACCAGTGCCGGCCGCTCCAGTCCCAGCTCGTCGAAGAGGTCGAGGAGCCAGTCGCGGCAGTCCTCCCTGCTGAACATCGGATGCGTCTGGGTGCCGAGTCCCGCCGAACCGATGTAGTCGACGGCGAACACCCGATACCGTTCCGACAGGGCGCCCACGTTGGGGTACCACTGCGTCGCACCGAAACCGGTGGCGGCGTGAAGCATCACCAGCGGGGGTCCGGCCGAACCGCTCGTCACGACGTGAGTGATGCCAAACCGGGTCGCCACCAGGCGCGACTCGTACGGGACAGGCCAGCGCTCCATGGCGGCGTGATATGCCGCGACGTAGCGGAGGCGGCCGCGCTCGGATTTCCAGCCAGAGGGACGGACGGCGGTGGTGTCGGCCATGTTCACTCCTGTCCGGCACGCCACCGATACCAGTCAACCTAGGGCGGAACCGGGCCGGGGTTCAGGGTCCTCCGGCCCGGACACCGCTCGTAGACGCAATGGTCCCAACCAGGCCATCGGTAGGCTTCTTCCATGGTCGATCAAGACCGAGCCCCGAGCCTGGCGCGACTGCTGGCGGCCGCCGGACGCGCCCACCACGCCGAGTTCGGCGGACCGCATCTCGAGTGGCCAGAGTGGTATGCCGCCTTTGTGCATCCGGCCATCGGCGAGCTGGTCGGGCCCGAGCCGACCGTCGACGAGGTGGCCGAGTGGCTTCGGCAGGCAGACGAGAGCCACCGGGCACAGGCGCCCGATGAACCCTGGCCTTCGTTCTACGCCGGGTGGATCCTCGAGAACACCGGCCGGTGAGCCCCGGGCGTAGGCTGAGGCGATGCTCGGCGACGCCCCGTTCCTGGCCACACCCCACCCCGGACCGCGCTCTCGCGAGATCCTGGACCGGCTACGGGACAGCGAAGGCGCACCAGGCCTCACCCGGGGCCTCTCGCGCGAGCCGCCTGTGCTGGCTCGAGCCGAAGGTGCAGTCATCGAAGACCCGGACGGAAACCGGTTCCTCGACATGGTCGCCGGATTCGGTTCCCTCAACCTGGGTCACAGCCACCCGGCAGTGGTGGAGGCGGCGACCCGCCAGCTGGCGTTGGGCCAGCAGGCGATGTCGATGGCATCGCCGCTCCGCACCGAACTCATCGAGCGCCTGGCCGCAAAGGTGCCGGGGCTCGGTCACGTGCTGCTGGGGGCCTCCGGTTCGGAGGCCACCGAGACGGCGCTCAAGCTCGCCCGCCGGGCGACCGGACGTCCCAGGGTGGTGGCGTTCTCCGGTGGCTTCCACGGCCGCACCATGGGGGCGCTGGCGCTCATGGGACGACGCGACCAGCGGCGGGGACTGGGCGAACTGGTCCCGGTCACCCATCTCCCGTTTCCCCATGCCCTGCGCTCGGTGTTCGGGAAGGACCCGACGGCGGTGGTGGACGCCACCCTCGAGCTGATCGACCAACAGCTGTCCGACCCCGCCGGCGGATGGGACGATGTCGGGGCGATCGTGGTCGAGCCGGTGCAGGGGAACGGCGGGATGATCCCCGCCCCGCTCGGGTTCCTGGCGGGACTGCGGGCGGTGTGCAGCCGCCACGGAGTGCTGCTGATCGTCGACGAGGTGATGAGCGGCTTCCACCGCACCGGCAGGCCGTTCGCCTTCCTCCACGAAGACGGCGTCGCCCCCGACCTCGTCGTGGCAGGCAAGTCTCTCTCGGCGGGACTCCCCCTCTCGGCGGTGCTGGCCACCGCGGACGTCGTCGAAGCCAGCGCCCCCGGCACCGAGACCAGCACCTATGCCGGAAACCTCGTGTCGTGCGCGGCGGCGCTCGCCGCCGACGACGTCTACCGCTCCGAGGACATGTCGACGCTCGCCGCCGCCCGTGGCAGGTTCCTGCTCGACGAGCTGGTTCGACGCCTCGCATCGCACGCGCTCGTTGCCGAGGTGCGGGGGCGCGGCCTGATGGTGGGAGTCGAGTTGACCGGCGCGGACGGCGACCCGCTGGCCGAGGCCAAGAAGATCAGTGAGGAGTGCGTCAGACGCGGCCTGCTCGTCTACCCGGGCGGGCACCACGGCAACGTGGTGGGGATGCTCCCGCCGCTGGTGGCGAGCGAGGAACAGCTGGCGACAGCGGCGGAGCTTCTCGCCGGCGTCATCGTCGATCTGCTCTGATCTGTGCCGCCGGCGCCCCGGCACCGGACACTCCCGCACAGCATCAACAACCCGGGTAGCGTTACGCGCCTACGACGTCGAGGGTGGCGTGCACTGCAGGGCGTGCGAGTTCACGAACGAGCCTGGATCCCGGTTCTGCGCCGAGTGCGGAACCGAGCTGACCTCGACGTGCCCGAACTGCAGCGCCGTCTCACCGGCCGGCACCAAGTTCTGCAACACCTGCGGAACCGACCTGCGGGCGCCCTCCCAGCCTCCGGACGATCCCATCGCCCGGCTCGTCCCCCCCGAGATGCTCGCCAAGCTGCAGTCGGCCCAGGCGGGCAATGCGATGCGGGGCGAGCGCCGCACGGTCACGATGCTGTTCGCCGACGTCAAGGGCTCGACCGCGGCCGCCGGCCAGCTCGATCCCGAGGACTGGGCGGACGTGATCAATGGGGCCTTCGAGCATCTGATCGCCCCCATCTACCGGTACGAGGGGACGCTCGCCCGCCTGCTCGGCGACGCGATCCTCGCCTTCTTCGGTGCCCCGATCGCCCACGAGGACGACCCGATCCGCGCCATACGGGCGGGACTCGAGATCCTGGGCGCCATGGACGCGTACGGGGCCGAAACGCGACGCAAGCACGGCGTCCCCCTCGAGGTTCGGGTTGGGATCAACACCGGATTGGTCGTGGTGGGCGAGGTGGGGTCGGACCTCCGAGTCGAGTACACGGCGCTGGGCGACGCCATCAACGTGGCGGCGCGCATGGAACAGACCGCCCGACCGGGAACCATCCAGGTGACCGAACACACCCTGAGCCTCACGCATGACGCGTTCGAGGCCGAGGACCTCGGCCTGGTGGAGGTGAAGGGGAAGAGCGAGCCAATCAGAACATTCCGGCCCGTCAGGTATGTCGGCCGGCAGACGCACGGCCAGACGGGCGAGATCGTGGGGCGCGACAGCGAGATGGCGGCGCTCGAGGACCTCCAC
>DATCZS010000079.1:0-12979 GCA_036525795.1 Acidimicrobiia bacterium
CGTCGATGGCGCAAGAGCGATGCCAGCGCCGCTCGTGGAGATCGTGTCGAGATCCCGATCGCTGAGGTGGGTGCAGTGGACGAGGGTCACGTCGTCTCTCATCAGGCCCCTGTCGCCGAGACCGGCCACCGCCCCTGCGTCCGCCTCGTCGATCCCGGCGTGGGCGTGGATCCTCAGACCGAGTTCGCGGGCCGCCTGCCATTCCGCTCCGACCTGGTCGAGGGTGTTCCGGGTGACGTCTGGAGAGCCGAGGGCCACCGCGTCTGTTCCGCCGCGTTCGGCGATCATGCGGACGAACGTCTGACGCTCGGCCGGCGACGAGCCGGGTGTCCGGGTTCCGTGGGCGAGGACGCTCCTCACCCCGGCCTCTGCGTGGGCCTGGAGCGCAGCGTCGAGGTAGGTGTCTTCGGCGGGGATATCGGCCCAGTCGACCACGGTGGTGATACCCGCCTCGATCGCTCCGAGGAGTCCGACCAGCGTGGCCGCATACACGTCGCTGGGTTCGAGTTGGGATGCGTCGAGGTCGGCGGTGAACCCGCCCAGGTTCTTGAACAGCGACCGCCAGACGTGGCGGTGGGTGTCGACGAAGCCCGGCATCACGATCGTGTCGGTGGCGTCGATCACCTCGGCGTCGCGGATCCGGAGATCCGGCCCGACCTCTGTCACCCGCCCGTCCTCGACCACGAGGTCGGCGCGGTGGTGGTTGGGGGTCTTGTCCCCCAGCGTGAGGATGGTTCCGCCCCGCAGTACGAGCCGCGTCATGCCGACCTGGCCGGGTCGGTGGCGTGGGCCATCAAGGGTGTCGAATCGCGGCCTCGGTTCCGACTGTACAGCACGGGTGTGCTCGCCTCTGTCGCAGTGTCATGCCCCTGCCCGCGCCGTCGCTCGGACTGCGGCTCGGCCTTTCGGTTTCCGCCGCGGTGACCGCTTGCAAACGATTGCAGGTGGGGCGCGAATGTAGCTTCCGGTATTCCGGCCGTCAACCGCGTTCGGGTCATCGGCGGGCCGGCAACCCCTCGAGTACGCAGGCCGCCTCGTGGCCCGGTCCGCGGGCGGTGAGCTGCACCTCCTCGACTGCGGTGAAGCGCAGATGGACGGTCGATCCGCGCACCTCGAGCACCTCCGTGGCGGCCTCCATGGCCGCCGGGGCATGGCTGCGGAGCGTGGCGGCGAGAGTGCCGGCGGAGGCCTCGTCGTCGAACCGAAGGTCGGCCTCGAACGCGCTCTTCCTCTCGACCGCCTCGAGGTGGTCGAACATGCCGGGGATGTCCTCCAGACGGAGGACGACGTCGTCGACCTCCCAGCCGCAGGAGGCGGTGGCATAGCTGCACCGGGTGTGGAAGCGGCAGCCCTGGGGAGGCCTGGCGGGGTCGGGGACCGACCCCTCGAGACCGCGGAACCCCTCGCTCTCCTCGTCTTCGGAGACGTCGGGACTGGCGAGCAGCAGCGCCTCTGTATACGGGTGGTTGGGTGATTCGAAGATGTCGGCAGTCGAACCGGTCTCGGCCACCCGACCCAGGTACATGACCACGATGCGATCCGCCATGTGCCGCACCACCGACAGGTCGTGGGTGACGAACAGATACGACAGTCCGCGGTCCTTCTGGAGCTCGTGCAGGAGGTTCAAGATCTGGGCCTGAACGGACACATCGAGTGCGCTGGTCGGCTCGTCGAGGATCACCAACTCCGGGTCGAGGGCCAGCGCCCGGGCGATCGAGATGCGCTGGCGCTGGCCGCCGGAGAACTGATGGGGGTAGCGATAGAGGTGCTGGCGGCCGAGCCCCACCTGTTCCAGGAGCTCCACGACCCGCTCGGTCAGATCCGATCCCGTCGCCTCTCGATGGACCCTGAGAGGTCGCCCGACGAGGTCGCGGACCAGATGTCGGGGGTTGAGCGAGGAGAACGAGTCCTGGAACACCATCTGGGTGTTGCGACGGAACGCACGCCACGTCTCGCCTTGCAGCCGATCCACCCGGTGGGCGGAGTCGAGGCGATCGAGTTCCGCCGACTCCTCGGCAGACGGCGTCCCGCCCGAGTTCAGCAGCGTGTCGAGTCGGGACTTGGACGCTTCATCGAGGTTGAAGTACACGCCGCCGACGGTGGGCTCGGACAGCCCGGCCACCACCCGTCCGAGCGTCGTCTTGCCGCATCCGCTCTCACCGACCAGTCCAAGTGTCTCTCCGCGCCGGAGGTCGAAGGTCACGCCGTCCACCGCCCGGACCTGACCGGTGACCCGCTGCAGCGCCCCTTCCTTGATGGGGAAGTGCTTTGTGAGGTTGCGAACCCCGATGACGATCTCGCCACCAGGATGTGCCGCACCGATGGGCGGCGTGGGGGCTGCCGTCATCTGCCGCTCCTCTCGAGCGAAGGGACGTCGCCGGCCGGGGCTCCGGGAGGGGGATGGTGGAGAAAACAGGCCACGGCATGTCCACCCTGAGTGGCATGGAGCTCCGGCTCGGTCTCCCTGCATGCCGTCGCCGCATGCGGGCAGCGACCGGCGAACCGGCATGCCGGGTCCGGGTCGATCAGTTCGGGGACCGTGCCCTCGATCGCCGCCAGCCGGCCGCGCGCTCTCGTGGTCGAAGGGATCGCCTCGAGGAGTCCCCGGGTGTAGGGGTGCTCCGGATGGTGGAAGATCTGTTCGGAGTCGCCGATCTCGGCGATCCTCCCGGCGTACATGACGGCGGTGCGGTCGCACACCCGCTTGACCAGGGACAGATCGTGGCTGATGTAGAGCACCGCGGTCTGATGCCGCTCCTTCAGCTGGTTGATCAGCTCGATGATCCGTGCCTGCACCGTCACGTCGAGGGCGGTGGTGGGCTCGTCGGCGATGAGCAGGTCGGGATTGCACGCCAGCGCCTGAGCGATCATCACCCGCTGTTTCATGCCGCCGGACAACTCGTGGGGATATCGATCCATCACGTTGCGCGGATTGGGGATCTGGGTCTCTGCCAGGGCGTCCGCCACCATGGTGTCCGCCGCGGCGAGGAGGGCGTTGCGCTTCGAGCGCAGCGGGGGGACGGCGAGCAGCATCCGTTCGAGTCCTCTGGATTGCATCGCCGCCCGCCGCCTCATCAGGGCTCCGGGTTCGGTCCGGCCATCCAGCCCCGCCCGGTCGAGCAGTTCCTCCGAGCGGTGGGTGTAGAACACTTCGCCCAGCTGGTCGCGGACCGAAAGGGCCGGATTCAGCGCCTTGCCGGGATCCTGGAAGATCATCGCGATGCGATTGCCGCGGATGTCCCGAAGCCTCCTCTCGGAGATGGAGAGAAGGTCGAGGGTCTCGCTGCCCGATCCGTCGCACTCCGGACAGCCCGCTCCATTGCATCCGGGGCACACGGACCCGACGCGTCCGGTCTGCTCGCAGTCGGCGCATCCGGCGCCGTCGCACATCGAGCAGCGGCTGCGTGGTCGAAAGAGGATCGAGCCGGATACCGGGATCCCCGGTGGCATCGGCACGAGGCGCAGGAACGATCGGGCGGTGACGCTCTTGCCGCACCCGGTCTCACCGACCAGGCCGAGCGTCTCGCCGTCGCGAATGTCGAAATCCACCCCGTCGACGGCGTGGACGACTCCCGCCTTCGAACGGAAGTGCACCTTCAGGTCGCGCACGCTTGCGACAACGGGGGTCTGGCGGGTGGGGGCGGGCGAGGGTCCCGGGGACGCCACTGTCATCGACTGGTCTCCGTCCGTGGGTCGAGGACGTCGCGCAGTCCGTCACCGACCAGGTTGAACGCAAGGGCCCACAGGAACACCATCAGGCCGGGGAACGTCGATGCCCACCAGCGGCCGGCCGAGATGCCGGCCTGGCCCTCGGAGACGAGCACCCCCCATTCGGCCAGGCCAGCTTCTGCCAGCCCGATGAAGCTCAGGGTGGCTCCCACCAGGACGATGTTGCCCATGTCGAGAGTGGCCTGGACGATCACCGGCGTGATCGAGTTGGGCAGGACGTCCTTGCGGAAGATGCGCCAGGAGGAGTCCCCGATGACCCGGGCGGCGTCCACGTACTCGTTCTGTTTCACGTGGATGACCTGGGCGCGCATGATCCGGGCGTATTTCACCCAGAACACGACGGCGAGGGCCAGAATGATGTTGCGGAACGACGGTCCGAGCACGGCGGCGATGGCGAGGGCGAAGATGAGTTCCGGGATCGACAGGAAGACGTCCACGATCCTCATCAGGATCTCGTCGATCCTTCCGCCCATGAAGCCGGCCAGGCTCCCGACGGCGATGCCGACGGTCACCGTGACGCTCACGACGATCAGCGAAAGACGGAGTGAGGTGCGCGCTCCCCAGATGATGCCGTAGAGCACGTCCCCTCCGGTGTTGGTCGTCCCGAGCGGGTGTCCGGGCGTCCCGGGCGGCTCGGCGATGGCCCCCCAGTCCCTCGGCATCTGGGCGGGGTCGGGAGTGTTCGGCTCGGTGATCCAGGGGGCCAGCAGTGCCATGCCGACCATCGCCACGATCACGACCAGACCTGCGAGCGTGGTGGGGTTCGACAGGACGTTGCCGGCGAGCTCGCCGAAGCGCCGGAGTCGGACGCGGACCGCGCTGTCGGGGCGCGGGGTGATGGCGGCGGGTGTGTGTGAGATATCCATGATCAGGTCCCCAGGACGACCCGCCGGTCGAGATAGGCGTAGATGACGTCGACGACGAGGTTCACCGCGAGGAACAGGACGCTGGTGAAGAGCACGTACGCCATGATGGTGGCTTGGTCGCCGCGCAGCACCGAATCGGCCATCCAGCGACCGAGGCCGGGCCAGCGGAAGATGATCTCTGCGACCACCGTGCCCTGGAGCAGGAATCCGAAGCTCAGCCCGATCACGGTGACCGTGGGGATCAGGGCATTGCGGCGGGCGTGGCGGCGGAGGACGAGACGCTCCGCGAGACCTTTGGCGCGGGCGGCGTCGACGTAGTCCTCCTGGAGTTCCTCGACGAGGGACGAGCGCATCATGCGGGCGATGATGGCGGTGGCGCCGTAGCCCAGTGTCAGGGCGGGCAGGATGAGGTGCCAGACGGCATCGCGCAACGCCGTCATGTTGCCGGCCAGGATCGAATCGACCACGTACAGGCCGGTGGGATGGGCGATCGTGTCCCAGATCGCCGGGTCGCTGCGCCCGATCGGGAACCATCCGAGATACACCCAGAAGACGATGAGCAAGAGGATGGCGAACCAGAAGAGCGGCATCGCCGCCCCGCTGATCGACACCACCCGGGTGATGTGGTCGGGAATCCGGTTGCGTCTCGCTCCCGCGAACGTGCCGAGGGCGATTCCCATCGAGACCGCGACGACCGCCGACGCGACGGCCAGCTCCATGGTGGCCGCCAGTTTGTCCGGGAACACGTCTGTCACCGGGGCGGCCGCCACCCCGGACCATCCGAGATCACCGGTGAGTACGCCGGACGCCCAGTACCAGTACTGCACCGGCACCGGATCGTTCAGGTGGAACTTCTCCTCGAGCTGGGCCACTTCCTCCCTGCTCATCTCGTGAGACAGGTAGATGCCGATGGGAGAGCCGCCGATGCGGGTGAGCGCGAACACGATGATCGACACCCCAATGATCAGCAGCGGCAGGACCATGAGGCGGCGGAGGACGTAGTCGCGAATCTGCACCGATGTGCTCCCTGGATGTGATGCGGGCCGGGCGCCTGAGGCGCCCGGCCCGCATATCTTGGCCTATTTGTCCATCAAGGCGAACCGGAGGCTCGGGCGAGGCCAGAGCGGGTTCGAGGTCCAACCCGTGACCCATGATCTGTAGGCCGCGACCACGCCTTCCTGGCCGGCGATCAGCCACATCGGGTCCTCGTAGAGCAGGAACTGCAGTTCGGAGTAGAGCTCCGCCCGGCGAACCGGATCGAGTTCCACCTCTGCGTCGTCGATCAGCTGGGCGATGCGGTCCGGATCCTGGTATCCGTTGCGGAATCCATGGATCTCGCCCCATTCACCGTCCGGGTGCTGGTACGAGGACACGTAGGAGTGGGCGTCTGCGAACGGGTCGGCGTTCTTGACCCACATGGCGTATTCGATCGGGTCCTGGGCATGGGCGTCGTCGAACTGTGCCTCGGCGACGGCCAGGACGCGGATCGTGATGTTGCAGGGAAGTCGCTCGAGCGAGTCCTTCATCACCAGCGCCGCAACCTCGAACAGGTTCGCCTCCTCGGTGATGACCGAGGCGGTGAAGCCGTCCGGGCAGTACCCGGCTTCGGTGAACAGCTCGACGGCCCGGTCGGGGTCGGGAGCCGCATACACCGGGGCGTTCGGGTCGTACCCGAAGATGCCCTGCGGGATGTAGTGGGGGTTGAAGTCGCCGAAGCCGCCCAGCGCTCCCTCGACGAATGCCTGGTAGTCGAAGGCGAAGTTGAACGCCTGTCGCACCCGGGGGTCGTGGAAGAAGTCGGTGGGGATGGTGTCCTCCTCGGGCAGGGCGCCCTCGGGGATGTTCAGGTTGAATCCGACGTGGATCGGCTCGACCGTCAGTCCCTCGCCGAAGATCGTGACGCCTTCCGCTCCGCGGATGTCGTCGATGAACGAAGGATCGGCCTCGATCGTGTCGTAGTCGCCGGCCCGCAGGCCGAGCACACGCACGTCCGGGGTGGAGCCGATGTCGATGCGGACATCGAGGTTGGCCGGGGTGCCCCAGTATCCGTCGTAGACCGCGAGCTGGATGTTCTCACCGCGGTTCCAGGCGACGAACTGGTATGGCCCCGTACCGACCATGTTGCCCTGCATGAACTCGTTGAACTCGTCGGCGACGACACCGCCGTTGGCCTCGACGGCGTCCTGGCTGACGATCGACGAGACCATCGCCACCACCGCCGTGTTGAGGAAGGCGGCAGAGGCCTTCTGCAGTGTGACCTGGAAGGTGTAGTCGTCGACCACCGTGGTCTCCGCCACGATGTCGTTGAGGACGTCTGCCGCCGACTCGGGCAGCGACATCGTCATGACCCGGTCCCACGAGTACTTGACGTCGTCAGCGGTCAGCGCCGTACCGTCGTGGAACGTGACGCCCTCGCGGATCGGGAAGGTGTAGGTCAGCCCGTCGTCGGAGATCAGGCCGTTGTCGACGCTGGGCACCTCGGTGGAGAGGCCGGGAACGAGGTCGGGGCCAGCGGCGCCGATCTCGAGCAGTCGCTCGTAGACCTGAAGGATCACGGTCTCGCCGCCCTCTCCGGGCTCGACGCCGGCGGGGTCGAGCGAGAGTGGCTCGTCGTCGGCGGCGTGTACCAGGAGTCCGGGATTCTTGATGTCACCGTCTGACGGTGGGGGCTGTTCTCCGGCGGTGGTGCCCGGGGTGTCTCCGGCGGTCGTGGCGGTCGTGTCGCCCTGGGTGGTGGCGGTCGTGTCGTCGCTCTCACTGCTGGTGCAGGCAGCGGCGATCATCGCCATCACCAGAAGGAACACCCACCAGCGACGGGGGTGTGATGGTCTGCTCATCTCTCTCCTCCGTTGGTGTCGACCCAGGCTCGGCACCCTGTCGGCGGTGTCGAAACCTTCCGGGCCGCCTTGCAATCGATTGCAAGGAAGGGCAACCCTACCCCGGACGCCGTTGTGGCGTCAACCGCGGCTGCGCCCGCCCTGACGCCATTACGGGAGGAGGACGTCCCTCCCCAGCACCTCGCCGGATCGCACCCGGTCCTGCAACTCCTGGGCGTCTTCCAGCGGGGCGGTGCGGTCGATGATGGCCCGGATGCGGCCACGGGCGACAAGGTCGACGACCGTGGCCAGCTCGTCTGCAGACACATTGCGGGAGCCCCGGATCTCCCACTCGTTGCGATAGACGTCACCGGGATCGATGGTCCACTGTTTTCCGGTGTGAGACCCGACGATGACCATCTTGCCGCCCTTGGCCAGGGCGCCCAGGGTGTGGGGCATGGTGGCGGGACCCACCAGTTCGAGTACTCCGTCGGCTCCCGTGCCTCCGGTCCAGTCGCGGATCGCCTCTCCGAGGTCGGTGGCGGTCGGGTCGACCGCTGCTTCTGCTCCGAGGCTCAGGGCGAGGTCGAGCTTGGCCTCGCCCAGGTCGACGGCCATCACCGACGCCCCCAGCATCGCTCCGATCTGGACCGCGTGCAGCCCCACGCCGCCGCCCGCCCCGGTCACCACCAACCGGTCTCCCGGCTGCACCCCCATTCGCACCGCCAGGGCGTGATAGGGGGTCCCGATGGCGTTGGCGAGGATCGAGGCCTCGGGGAATCCGATGTGATCCGGGATCGGAACCAGGTTGCGTGCCGGCAGGACGACGTACTCGGCGTAGCCGCCCGGGCTGTTGACGCCGACGTGACCGCGGAAACGCTCACAGATCGTCTCCCGACCGCGAAGGCACCAGCGGCATTCGCCACACACGAGGTAGAGCGTCGATGCCACTCTGGCCCCCACCTCCAGTCCCTGCGTTCCTTCCCCCAGCTCGGCCACCTCCCCGGCGATCTCGTGGCCGAGGATGTGGGGGAGGGATGCGGCTCGCTCCCTCACCCCGGCCCGGATCGCCAGATCGAACCGGTCGACGGCGCAGGCCCTGATACGGAGGAGCACTTCGCCGCGGCCGGGGTGGGGGACGGGCACATCAGCCAGCACCAGCGGCCCGTCGGGTTGTTCGATCAGTACCGCTCGCATGGTGGATTCGGTCATCGGGCGATCGTACGTCGCCGTCCGAATCCCGGCAATCGATTGCAGCGGTGCCCGGCGCTATCTTGCCGGACATGGCACTTGCTCCCACCGTCTCGACGCTCACCTGTTTCTCGTGCGGCCAGACACAGGATGCGAACCGGCTCGCCACGCTGTGTGAGTCCTGCGGTCTGCCCGTGCGGGTGGACCTGGAACTTCCCTCCGGCGATCCGGAGACCGTGATCCGCTCAGACATCGCGTCGATGTGGCGGTATGCCGCAGTCCTTCCGGTCGACCTGGCCCATGCCATCACCCTGGTCGAGGGGTGGACGCCCCTGATCCAGATGGACGACACGACCTGGGTCAAGGACGAGGCGAGAAACCCCACGGGCTCGTTCAAGGCCCGGGGAATGTCGATGGCCGTGTCCGCCGCAGTCGGTCTGGGTGCCGAGCGGCTCGTGGCCCCCTCTGCCGGCAACGCGGCAAGCGCTCTTGCTGCCTACGGCGCGGCCGCCCGGGTCCCGGTGCTCGTCGCCATGCCGGAGGACACGCCGCGGGCGTTCATCGACGAATGCCGTCACTACGGAGCCGAGGTGAGACTCGTGCCCGGCACCATCTCGGACGCCGGCAAGTGGCTGGCCGCCCACCGGGAACCCAAGGACTTCGACGTCTCGACCCTCAAAGAGCCATACCGGGTGGAGGGGAAGAAGACGATGGGCTACGAGATCTTCGAGCAGTTCGGCGGCGACCTCCCCGAAGTGGTCGTCTATCCGACCGGGGGCGGCACGGGCCTGGTCGGAATGTGGAAGGCATGGAACGAGATGGAGCAGATGGGCTGGATCGGGCCGGAGCGTCCCCGCTTGGTCTCGGTGCAGACGGCCGGGTGCGCCCCCATCGTCAGGGGCTTCGAGACCGGGGCCGAGTTCACCGAGCCGTGGGAGAACCCCCACACCACCGCCTACGGCCTGCGGGTCCCGGGTCCGATCGGAGGATTCGTCTGCCTCCGTGCGCTGCGTGAGACCAATGGCACGGCGATCGCCATCGACGAGGAGGAACTCCACCGCGAGACCTCCGCCCTGGCGGCCGCCACCGGAATCGACATCTGTCCGGAGGGAGGTGCGGTGTGGGCGGCCGCCACGCGTCTCCGCCGATCCGGGTGGATCGGCGAGGGCGATCGGGTGGTGCTGTTCAACACCGGCACCGGGTTGAAGTACCGCTGAGAGGAGTCACAGGTGCGAATCGAGATGCAACAGGTGGAGGGAAGGCGCTTCGCCATCCGGGCCCGGGGCAACGAGGTGATCGTCGACGACACGATCGAGGCAGGCGGTCCCGGGGACGGGTTCCGGCCTTCCGAGTTGGTTCTCGGCGCGCTGGCCGCCTGCATGGCGGGAACCATGCTGACGTTCGCCCGCAACCAGGAGATCCCGATCCACGGGATCTCGATCCGCGTGGAGGACGAGTCGGCCGACCATCCTGATCGCATCGCCCGGATCTTCGTCGACATGACCGTCGACGCCGATGCAACCGAGCGACAGAAGGCGTCCCTTCAGCGGGTGGCATCGGCCTGCAAGATCCACAACACGCTCGAACGCTCTCCGGAGATCGCCCTCGAGTTCACGGTGCGTCCGTGAGCGGCCTGGTGTCGCCCGACTGGCTCGAGGAGCGCCTGGGTGACCCTTCGCTCGTCCTTCTCGAAGTGTCCAGCAAGCCTCCCCCGGAGGCGGCATGGTTCTCCGGGCACATCCCCGGTGCCCGCTACATCTTCTGGAAGGACTTGTGTTGGGACGACTCCGACCGGGAATTCCCGCCTCCGGGGGTGATGGCCGAGCGGCTGGGCGCGCTCGGCGTCGGGGATGACACCACCCTGGTTCTGATCGGCGACACCGTCCAGTTCGCCACCTACCCCTATTGGGTCATGACGATGACCGGCCTCGAAGACCGGGCCGCGGTGCTCGACGGCGGGCACCAGGCGTGGGAGGCGCAGGGCCGGCCGATGACCACCGACGAGCCGCCGCCACCGGTCCCGAAGATCCTGACGCCTGGTGTGGAGGATCGGTCCTCGCGGCTGGGCCGCGACGACGTGCTGTCCCACCTCGACGATCCCGACCGCGTGCTGGTCGACATGCGCTCGGACGAGGAGTATTTCGCCCAGCGCGTCTCGCCCACGACCTGGGCGTTCGACCACGGGGCGGAACGCAAGGGTCGCATCCCGGGAGCCAAGCACCTCTACTACGAGAATCTCCTCGGAGCGGACGGGACGTTCAAATCCCCGGTTGACATCGAGGCCGCCTTCTCCGACCTCGGGGCGACCAGCGACCGGGATGTCGTGACCTATTGCCGGCTGTCGCACCGGGCGTCGCTCGGGTGGTTCGCCCTCACTCGTCTCGGTGACCGCAGCCGAGTCCGGGTGTACGACGGCTCCTGGACCGAGTGGGGTTCCATGGTGGGAATGCCGATCGAGCGATGACCGACTCCCGGCGTCGGCTGTTCGTCGACGTCACCCCACTCAAGACATCGTCGCGGTTCCGATGGCTCTATGGGGGGCTCTCCCTGGCGTGGCTCGGCCGCCAGATCACGGTGGTGGCGGTGCCGTACCAGGTGTACCAGCTGACCGGGTCCACGCTTCTGGTCGGTCTGTTGGGCATCGCCCAGCTCGTTCCGTTGCTCCTCGTCTCGGTCGTGGGGGGTGCGGTGGTCGACGCAGTCGATCGGCGGCGCCTCCTGGTCATCGCCCAACTCTTGTTGATGGCAACCGCCATCGGCCTGGCGTTCAACGCGGGTCTCGAAGACCCGCATGTGTGGTTGGTCTTCGCGTTGAGCGGTCTCAATGCCGGGGTGTCGGCGATCGACAGCCCCGCCCGGTCGGCGTCGGTTCCGGCGCTGGTGGGACGCGAGCAGCTGCCGGTGGCGCTGGCACTGGTCACAACCCTGTCCAACATCGCCAAGACGGTCGGCCCCGCCCTGGCGGGTTTGCTGATCGCACAGACGGGCCTGGTGGTCACCTTCGTGGTCGAGGCCGTCGCGTTCGGGCTGGGGACCCTGTTCATGCAGCGGATCGGACCGCTCCACCCTGAGGGTGGCGGGCAGCGATTCGGCTGGACCTCGATCAAGGAGGGCTACGCCTTCTTGCGCGGGCGGCGTCTCCTGCAGGCGAACTTCGCCATCGACCTCAACGCCATGGTGTTCGGCATGCCGCAGGCCCTCTTCCCGGCGATCGGCACCATCGTTCTGGGTGGCGACGCATCCACTGTCGGCCTCCTCTACGCAGCTCCCGGCGCCGGTGCGCTGATCGGCGCCATCACGTCGGGATGGGTGGGGAGGGTGCAGCGACAGGGCCGGGCGGTGGTCCTGGCGGTGATCGCATGGGGAGCGGCGATCGCCGCCTTCGGATTCACGACGTCCGTCGCGCTCGCAGTCGTCCTGCTGGCGATTGCCGGCGCGGCCGACGTCGTGTCGGCGGTGTTCCGCAACACGATCCTGCAGCTGGCCGTGCCCGACCGGTTGCGGGGGCGTCTGTCCTCGATCCACGTGGCGGTGGTTGCCGGCGGGCCTCGCATCGGCGACTTCGAGGCGGGGGCGGTCGCCTCCGTCACGACTCCTCAGATCTCGGTGGTGTCGGGAGGAGTGGCCTGCGTCCTCGGCGCCCTCCTCATCGCCCGCCGGATGCCCGAGCTTCCCCGATACCGCATGTCCGACACCGCCATCTGAGTTCCCCTCCGACAGGCTGTGGGTCGGGCTGGGATGGTCCCCCAGCTTGCTGGGGGAAGGGGTCCCCGCTGCCGGAGGCAGTGGGGGAGGGGGATGGTTCCCACCCGCGTGGCAATGGTCCCCCAGCTTGCTGGGGGAAGGGGTCCCCGCTGCCGGAGGCAGTGGGGTAGGGGGATGGTTCTCACCCGCGTGGTGATGGTCCCCCAGCTTGCTGGGGGAAGGGGTCCCCGCTGCCGGAGGCAGTGGGGTCGGGGGATGGTTCCCACCCCGTGGAAGGGGGTTGCGGTGGGGTGGGTGGGTCCGATCCCCCTACCCGTCTCGCTTCGCTCGTCGGGTCCCTTCCCCCACGTTCGTGGGGGACGATCATCCCCCTCTCCGTCTCGCTTCGCTCGTCGGGTCCCTTCCCCCACTTTCGTGGGGGACGATCATCCCCCTACGCGTCTCGCTTCGCTCGTCGGGTCCCTTCCCCCACTTTCGTGGGGGACGATCCGATCGATATGCGATGCTGGACGGATGGACACTTCAGGTTCGCTGCTCGAGCTGTGGGACTACCGGCGTCGGGTGGCCGACATGTACCAGCGGGTCAGGGTGTCCTCCGATCCACGGGAGGCCTGGAACCGATGGCGGGCAGAGCGGGACCAGCTGTTCCGGACCCACCCCCAGAGTCCGTAC
>DATCZS010000080.1:0-4741 GCA_036525795.1 Acidimicrobiia bacterium
CCTGTCCGACACCTTCGATCTCGGGAAAGCGATGCAGGAGCCCGGCCGCCAGAGTTCCTCCCGCTCGGCCGGCACCGGGATGAACGACCACCCCGGCCGGCTTGTCCACGACGACCAGATCGTCATCGACGTACACGACCCCGAACTCCACCTCCTCGGCCTCCATTGCCGGACGCGCGACCGGCTCCGGGAAGCTCACCATCGACCCGTGCGACAGCCGTTCCTTGGCCGCGAGCGGTCCCGTCTCGCCGGACACCAGCCCGGCATCGACCATCGCCCGCGCCTCGGCCCGGCTGACCCCCGCCAGCACCGCCACGATCTTGTCCACCCGCTCCCCGTCGAGCGACACCGGCACTCGCCCGGTCACGAGTGACGCCATGAGAGCAGCAACAGCAACGCGACCCCGACGGTGATAGAGCTGTCGGCCACGTTGAAGACCGGGAAGTTGGGGAACTGGATCCAGTCGATCACCTTCCCGTCGAGCAGTCCGTCGCCGCGGGCGATGCGGTCCACGAGATTGCCGATGGCCCCGGCTGCCACCATGCCGAACGCGATGGTCTCCCCGAGGGGACGCGGCTGCCAGACCGAGGCGACCACGATGCCGATCGCCACGAACGCAGCCACTGCGATGACCGACCCGTAGCCCTTGAGCAGCGAGAAGGAGGCCCCCGAGTTCTCGGTGAAGGTGAACGTGAGGACCGGGTCGATGATGGTCCGGGGGGCTCCCGCGAACGTCGCCGCGGCCCATCGCTTGGTGAGGAGGTCGACGGTGACGATCAGCCCCGCGACCAGAACGACGATGCCGAGACGGTGGCTCAGCCTTTCCGGGCGCACGACACGCACGTGGTGGCGTATGGCAACACTTCGAGCCGGGCGACCGGTATCGCGTCACCGCAGATCTCGCAGATGCCGTAGTCCCCCGAGTCGACACGCCGGAGGGCATGTTCGACCTTGGCGAGCAGATCGGCTGCATTCCGCTCGATCGAGAGCTCCTTGGCGTACTCGAATCGCATCGATCCGGCGTCGGCATTCTCCGGATCGGGGCTGCGGTCGGCGGCCGTCTCGGTGAGACGGGCCTCTTCCAGCTCCTGTTCGTGATCGCGGATGACGGCGTCGAGCCGTATCCGCTCCGCCTGGAGCTGCTTCTTGAATTTCTGAAGGGTCGACTTGGCGAGAGACCGTGCCATCTGTGTCTCCTCTGGCGGCCGACGACGTTACCAGGCCTGTCGGTTTCCGCCCGCCAATCGCCGCTCGGCCTCGCCCGGGTCGATCCCAAGCACCCGAACCCGTTTCGTCCGCGACGAAGAGCCGGAGACGACTTCGACGGTCGCCGGCGTCAGCAGTTCGGAGAGCAGTCGCTGCACCTCGCCAGTGGCCCGACCCCGCTCGGGAGGCGCCGCCACCCGCACCTTCAACGCACCGCCGTGGGGGCCGACCACCTCGCTCCGGGAGGCACCCGGCACGACCCAGACCACGACGATGACCCCGCCCTCTGCCGGCTGAATCCAAGGAGCTGTCACTCGCCGATTGTGCCAGGGAAATGCATTCGGGACGGGTGGGCTCGGTCGTTACCATCGCCGGGCGATCGACGGAGGAGTCCGCGTTGTCAGCATCCGATTTCCGGCGAGTCGACCCGAGGGTCGAGATCCCTGCCCTCGAGTCCGAGGTGCTGGATCTGTGGGATCGCATCGACGCGTTCCGCACCCAGGTCGAGATGCGCCCCGCCGACCGCGACTACATCTTCTACGACGGACCGCCGTTCGCCAACGGCAGCCCGCACTACGGCCACATCCTGGCGGGCGTCATCAAAGACGTGGTACCCCGCTTCTGGGCGATGCGCGGGTACCGCGTCGAACGCCGCTTCGGTTGGGACACCCACGGCCTTCCGGTGGAGATGGAGATCGAGAAGTCGCTGGGGATCTCCGGTCCCCGTCAGATCTCCGAGTACGGCATCGCCCGGTTCAACGAGGCGTGCCGGGCCCTGGTGGAGAACACCGCCGAAGAGTGGGCGACGCTGGTCAGGCGCCTGGGGCGCTGGGTCGACATGGAAGACGACTACAAGACCATGGACGTCGACTTCATGGAGTCGGTGTGGTGGGTCTTTCGGGCGCTGTGGGACAAGGGACTGGTCTACAAGGACTTCAAGGTGCTGCCCTACTCCTGGGGGGCGACCACCGTGCTGAGCAACTTCGAGGTGAACCTCGGCGGGTATCGGGATGTCGACGATCCCTCGATCACCCTGAAGCTCGAAGTGCTCGAAGGCGCCGGTCCGGTCCGGCCCGGCGACTTCCTGCTGGTGTGGACCACCACTCCCTGGACCCTCCCCGGAAACCTGGCGATCGCCGTCGGCGAAGACATCGACTACGTCCGGGTCGACGACGGCGGAGAGCGGTTCTGGATCGCCGAGTCCCGCGTCCATGCCTACTGGAACGACGCCGGCGAGCCCGCCGACCGATGCAAGGGCAGGGACTTCATGGGGTCGAGCTATCACCCCCCGTTCGACCACTTCGCCGAGGAGCGGGACAGGGGAGCCTTCCGGGTCATCTCCTCGGAGGACGTCACCATCGAAGACGGCACCGGCCTGGTGCACATGGCACCTGCCTACGGCGAGGCCGACTTCGCCGCACTCCAGGGTGCCGGTCTCGACATCCTGGTCGATCCGATCGACCTGGCCGGCGACTTCACCGATGCCGTGCCCGAGGTGGCGGGCATGAACATCAAGGAGGCCGACAAGACGCTGATCGGTCTGCTCAAGGATCGCGGCATCCTCGTGCGAAACGACCGCATGGTTCACTCCTACCCGTTCTGCTACCGCACCGACACCCCGCTGATCTACAAGGCGATCCCGACATGGTTCGTCAGGGTCGACTCCTTCAAGGACCGCATGGTCGAGCACAACCAGGAGATCCACTGGGTTCCCCCATACGTCGGAGACAGGCGTTTCGGCAACTGGCTGGCGGATGCCAGGGACTGGGCGATCAGCCGCAACCGCTACTGGGGTTCCTGCATCCCGGTGTGGGAGTGCGACGGGTGTGACCACAGCGAGTGCATCGGTTCGCTCGACGACCTCGAGGCGCGCGCCGGCGTCCGCCCCGACGACCTGCACAAGCACGTGATCGATCCGATCACGTGGCCGTGCCCGCGCTGCGGTGGAACGATGCGACGCGTTCCCGAGGTGCTCGACTGCTGGTTCGAGTCGGGGTCGATGCCGTACGCCCAGTTGCACTACCCGTTCGAGAACAAGGAACGGTTCGAGTCGTCGTTCCCCGCCCAGTTCATCGCCGAGGGGCTCGACCAGACCAGGGGCTGGTTCTACACCCTCCACGTGCTGGCCACCGCGCTGTTCGACCAGCCGTCGTTCCGCAACTGCGTGGTCAACGGGATGATCCTCGCCGAGGACGGCCGGAAGATGTCCAAGAGCCTTCGCAACTATCCCGACCCCACCGTCGTCCTCGACGAGTACGGGGCGGATGCGCTGAGAGCCTTCCTCATCAACTCGCCGGTCCTGCGGGCGGAACCGCTGCGCTTCTCCGAGGACGGCGTCCGGCAGGTGGTTCGGACGGTTCTCCTCCCTCTGTGGAACACGTACTCGTTCTTCACGACGTACGCCGAAGCCGACGGGATCACCCTGCGGGATCTGGCGGACGCACCCGCCGCCTCGGACAGGGCCGAGCTCGACCGCTGGATCCTGTCGGTGCTGCAGAGCCTCATCGCCGAGGTGAACGAGCAGATGGAGGGGTACTACCTCTACAGCGTCGTCCCACCCACCATCGCCTTCATCGACGACCTGACCAACTGGTACGTACGCCGCTCGAGGCGTCGGTTCTGGCGCTCGCGCACCGAGGCAAACTCCCCCGAGGACGAGGCGGACAAGCTGGCCGCGTTCGCCACGCTGTACGAGGTGCTCACGACGTTCACCAAGGTGCTGGCTCCCGTGCTCCCGTTCATCACCGAACGGCTCTATCAGGATCTGGTCGCCTCGGTCGACGGGGAGGCACCCCGCAGCGTGCACCACTGCGACTTCCCCGAGGCAGACGAGAGGTTGATCGACCGGGACCTGGAGCGAGACATGGCCACGGTCCGCTCGGTGGTCCAGCTCGGCCACGCCCTGCGCAGCCGCCACACGATTCGGGTGCGTCAGCCGCTGGCCCGCGCCACGGTCCTCACCCACGACACCGGGGTGCTGGCAGCCGTGGAGAGCCACGCCGACCTGATCGCAGACGAGCTGAACGTCAAGGTGGTCGAGGCGACGACCGACGAGAGCGAGCACGTGACGGTCTCGGCCAAGTGCGACTTCAAGTCGCTCGGTCCCCGGCTCGGTCCGAAGATGAAGGCCGTCGCCGCCGCCGTCGAGGCTCTCGACCCCGAGCAGATCACTCGGCTGCTGGCCGGCGCGCCGGTGGTGGTCGAAGGCGAGGAGATCTCGTCCGCCGACGTCGTGATCACTCGCACGCCTATCGCCGGAACGGCGGTGGAGGCTGCCGGCCCCCTCGCCGTGTCGGTCGACACGGTGCTCGATGCCGACCTGGTGATCGAGGGTCTGGCGAGAGAGCTCGTGAGCCGCCTGCAGATGCTGCGCCGTGAACTCGGGTTCGCCGTCACCGACCGTATCCACGTGCAGTGGTCCTCCGACGACGCCGACGTGGCTGCGGCCTGGGAGGCCCACGGGGAGTGGATCACCGCAGAGACGTTGGCGCGGTCGGTCACCCGTGAACCGAACGAGGGAGTCGAGGTCGACCTC
>DATCZS010000081.1:0-5898 GCA_036525795.1 Acidimicrobiia bacterium
GTCCCTCCTTCCCATGGTCGAAGGGCTGCTTCGCTCTGCCTGATCTGCGGCCCAAACGTGGCCCGGGCGAAGCCCGAGGCCGAACCGGGTCAGGTCATCGACTTCCCCACACAGCCGAAGTCCCCCGTTGTGACGGGGGACTTCGTGGGTGGGCCCTACTGGATTTGAACCAGTGACCTCTTCCGTGTCAAGGAAGCGCTCTCCCCCTGAGCTAAGGGCCCGTTCTACGTCGCAAGCGACTCGAGGCGACGCCCGGAATTGAACCGGGGTGACGGGTTTTGCAGACCCGCGCCTAACCACTCGGCCACGTCGCCATGATCCTCGGAATCCTCGGACCAAAAAGACCGGCCTGTGCCGGTCTGGGAGCGGAAGACGGGGCTCGAACCCGCGACCTCAACCTTGGCAAGGTTGCGCTCTACCAACTGAGCTACTTCCGCAGGGGACACGATGATAGCCGGGCGACCCGGGCAGCCAAACGCGATCAGCGCCCGCTGGAGCCGAATCCGCCCGCCCCGCGCCCGGAGTCGTCGAGCCGATCCACCTCGACGAGCTCGACATCTGGGAGCGCCATCACCACCAACTGGGCGATCCGATCTCCCCGCTGGAACGACACCGTGGCGTCCCCGTGATTCACCAGTATGACTTTGACCTCACCGCGGTATCCGCTGTCAATCAGCCCCGGTGCATTCACCACTCCCACCCCGTGCCGAAGGGCATGGCCGCTGCGGGGAAGGACGAAGCCGGCGTACCCCGGAGGGATCTGCACGGCCAGCCCGGTCGGCACCGCCGCCCGGTCGCCCGGCTCCAGAGTGATGTCCTCGGTGGAGGTCAGGTCGAACCCGGCATCGCCATGGTGGGCGGGCCGGGGCGGAGGTAGTTCCTGATCGAGACGGACGAAGCTAACGTGCATATTCGACAAACGTACGTGGGGCTGGTCGGGCGGACCTACCACGGAGCGACCAGATCGTGCACGCGTACTGTAATCAATGCCGGGCAAGGGTCACCGTGTCTGACGGGACTTGCTTGCTCGACCATCCCGTCGACATGTCGACGACATCCGCCTCCAGCGGCCGTCGCCTGCGCCCCAGCCCCTCTCGCAGGACGAAGCGCACCGCCAACTCCCGACCCGAACTGCGAACCGCCCTCACTCCGAGTCCCCCGCCGATCTCCACCGAACGCGTCGTCGATCTGGTCTCGATGAACGACCCCGAGGTCAACTCGTTCGAACGAGAGAGGGAACTGGTGTCGGCCCGAGCCGGATCACCGGGCGCCCCCTACGAGCTTGCACCTCCTGGCCCGACCTCTCCCATCTTCGAAGACGACATCGAGGTAGACGACGAGGACCTCTTCGACCCCGAGTCGGCAATCGCCATCGACGTCGGCACCGCGGAACACGCGCTGCTCGACATCGCCCCCACCGGTGGTCTCATTGCCGCCCTATGGGCCAGAGACGAGGCCTCGCCACCACCGGCCGACTGGGAAACCGGACAAATCGAACCGAGGCTGCTCGACACACGCCGGGTCCCGCGTTCGATCCTCGTACTGTCCATCCTCGTTCTCGTCCTCGCCGCCGGATGGATCGTGCGCCAACGTCTCGTCGACGACCCGGCCGCCCGGACGGCCGCACTCGCCTCGGACGCACTGGGCTTGTCGGCGGCGCTGGATGACCTGAACCCCGTCCTGGTAGACCTGGGCGACGGCAGCATGGGCGACCTCGTGTCGAGCGGCTCGCTCCTGAGCGAGGTCGATGCCGCGTCCCGCCGGATGCTGGCCTCGGCCGCACGCATCGAACCAGACGACGTCCTGATGGCGGACGTCCGCCGACTCGCATCCGATCTGGCGACTGCGTCGCTCGGCGCGGAAGCCACCGTCGCCGACCTGATCGGGTATGGGACAGGCATCGGCCGCATCGTGGCGCCCCCCGGGTTTCCGTCTGCGGCGGCACCTGACCAACTCCCCGGCCTCACCGAAGAGGTGGTCGGATGGGCGGTGATGGTGGAAGAGGCGGCATCGATGCTGCCCCGGGAGCCGCTCCTGGAATCGCACCGGGAGGCGGTCGACGCGTACGTCGCGACCATCGCCACCTGGCAGGAGACATACCTCGACGCGGTGAGGAGCGGCGACAGCGATACCACCTCTCGTCTTGTCGAGGATCTCGCCGTAGGGCTCGACGAGCTCTCCCGCAGCTGGGAGACCGTAGCCAGAGACGTCGTCGGCGTGCTCGGCAGTCAGATCGACGTGCTCAGAACCAGGATGCTGGAACTCACTCGGCGGCGGTGATCGGTTCCTCCAGGTCCGCCAACGCCTGTTCGAAGTCCCTGACACCCTGGAAGTCCTGATACACACTGGCGAAGCGCAGATAGGCGACCTCGTCCAGCGCCCGGAGGCCGTCGAGCACCATCCGGCCGATCTCCTCCGAATCCACCGGAGCGGTCGCGTCGGAAACCCGAGCCTCGATGGCGCCGACCAGTTCTTCCACCGCGGACGCAGACACCGGTCGATCGGCCAGCGCCGATTCCACTCCGCGCCGCAGCTTGGCCGCGTCGAACGGCTCCAGCCGCCCGCTGCGTTTGCGGACCATCCGGGCGGCCACCATCCGTTCGTAGGTCGTGAAACGTGCGTCGCACCCCTCGCACACCCGCCGTCGTCTGATGGCATGGCCGCCATCCGCCGGACGGCTGTCGATGACACGCGTGTCGGCCGCCTCGCATTCAGGACATCGCATCAGGTGAGGGAGGTTACCGGACCCCGTGGATTCAGGGGCCGGCCGCCACGCACCGACAGACACCACCTCAGCCTGCCGGGATCAGCAACACCTGGCCCGCATCGAGAGAGGACGTGGGAAGGGCGTTGATCCGTCTGAGCTCGGCGATCGTCGACCGGACGTCTTCGCCCGGCTCGGTGACGGATGCGGCGATGTCCCACAGTGTGTCTCCCTGCATCACGATGTGTTCACTCACGACCAGTGGCTCATCCGCCTGCACCCGAGTGCTGAACAGGAGGAAGACCGCCACCAGAGCCAGTACGACGATCAACAGCCTGCTCGGCAGGACTTGTGGGCTCGTGGTCATCGATCTTCCTCCTGTTCAGGACCCCGATGAAGGGTCCGGCGCTCTCCTGTCTCGGAACCTATCCACCGGGTGTGACACTTCTGCCGGCACCGTCCCCGGTCGCCGACCCAGGAGTGCCCTCCCGACTGCGTTCCGATCCCTTCGATGACCGCCAGCGCACGGGTCGAACGTCTGTTCGGTATGATATCGAACGCGTGTTCGTCTCGCAAGTCGAACATATGTTTGGATCGCGACGGACATCGAACTATCGTTCGACCGGCGTTCGGAGAGGAGCATCGTGAACGTGCGTGGCACATCGAAAGAACTCAGCACCCGACAGCAGCAGGTACTCGACTACATCCGCCAGACCGTCGACACCCGGGGATACCCTCCGTCGGTCCGCGAGATAGGCGAAGCGTTGGGGCTCTCATCGCCCTCCACCGTGCACAGCCACCTCTCGTCCCTGGTGGCAGCCGGACTCATCCGCAAGGATCCGTCCAAGCCGCGCGCGATCGAAGTTCTCGCACCGGCGACACCGACCGCTCAGCCGCAGGACGACGAGCGCATCCGCCAGGTTCCGCTGGTCGGCCGGATCGCGGCCGGGTCCCCGATCCTCGCCGCCGAAGACATCGAAGACGTGTTCCCGCTACCCGCCGACCTGGTGGGAACCGGTCCCGTGTTCATGCTCGAGGTGAAAGGCGACTCGATGATCGACGCCGGCATCCTCGACGGCGACTACGTGGTCATCCGGCGCCAGCCCGACGCCGCCAACGGCGAGATCGTTGCAGCACTGGTCGACGGCGAAGAGGCCACCGTCAAGCGCTTCGAGCGTCGACCCGGACTGGTCCGGCTGATCTCGGAGAACCCCGCCTACGCCCCGATGGAGTTCACCGACGGCGTCGAGATCATCGGAAAGGTGGTCTCGGTGTTCAGGAAGGTTCGCTGAGTTCACCGGGCCATGTCCCGGTGAACACGAACTCGGCCGGACCGGAGAGCCAGGCGGCTCCGTCCGAGAAGCGAATCCGCCCCGTGCCTCCGGGAACCGCGACGGAGATCTCGTCGACACCCGTCTCCCGGCTCGCCACCATCGCGGCAGCCGCCATACCCGTGCCGCACGCCCGGGTCTCCCCCACACCCCTCTCCCACACCCGGAGGCGAATCGAACCGGGCCCGTCGAACGCCATGAACTCCACGTTCGTCCCGTCGGGGAACCGGCGATCGGCTTCCACCCTGCGGCCAATCCCGGCAACATCGACGCCGTCCGGATCCGCGACCACGGTCACTGCATGCGGGTTGCCCACAGATGCCGTCCGGTACTCCCTGCCGTCGACCTCGACGGTGTCGCCCAGATCGACCGGGCCCAACTCGACCTCCACCAGATCGCGTCCGACAACCGCCCGTCTCTCGCCCACCGGAGTCTCGATCACCATCGCCTCGGCAGAGGCGAATCCCCGCTCCAGGGCGTATCGGGCCACACACCGCAGACCGTTGCCGCACATCTCCGCGGGCGAACCGTCGGCGTTCCAATAGCGCATCGTGACGTTGGCGGCGCGCCGTCCCACCGCCAGAACACCGTCGGCCCCGACGCCGGTTCGACGGTGACAGAGCGCAGCGATCATCTCGGAATCGGCGGAGAACGGTTCGTCGACCACGACGAAGTCGTTCTCCAGCCCGTGCATCTTGGTGAATCTCACACCAGCTCCAATTCCGAGGCCGCCCGCGCCGTGACGTCATCGACCGAGTCGGTCCAGTCGATCCATGCTATCCGCGGGTCGGGCCGGAAGAACGTGCGCTGGCGTTTGACCAGCGCTTCCGTGGCCACCCGGACGGCCTCGAACCCCTCGTCTTCCGCCACGCGGCCGTCCACCACCGCCACGAGCTCCTTGTAGCCGACCGCCTGAGATGCGGTTCGACCGAGACGGCTCCGCAGCGCCCTGACCTCGTCCAGCAGGCCCCGGCTGCGCATCTCTCCCAGACGGCCCGCAATCCGGGCACCCGAAGCGTCGCCAGGGTCGATACCGACCGCCCGAAACGGAATCGACGGCCGGTACTCGGCCACATCCCTGCGCCGGGGATCGGCTGCCCGGCGGGACGGTGAGCGTCCGGTGAGCAACAGCACCTCCAGAGCACGGACCACCCGCCGGGGATTCGCCAGGTCGACATGGTCGCCGGCTCGAGGATCGCTCCCCAGCAACTCTGCGCGGACAGAATCGAGCGGCCGGCCTTCCAGCGCACTTCGCAACACCGGATCCGTCTGGTCGAACACCATCGGGTCGACGACAGCCCTGAAGTGCAGCCCGGATCCGCCCACGATGATCACGTCTCCCTCGACCGAGCCGATCACCGCCCGCGCCCGGGACTGGAACTCTGCGACGGAGAACTCCTCGTCCGGGTCGCACAGATCGATCATCTCGTGGGGAACCCTCGCCCGGTCCTCAGGGCTGGGCTTGGCGGTCCCGATGTCCATACCCCGATAGACCTGCATCGAGTCGACAGAGAGGATCGTGGCCCCCTCCCGCTCGGCCAGCCGCATCGCCACCTCGCTCTTCCCGGCCGCGGTGGGTCCGAGAACGGCGAACACGCGTCTCAGAGGGGGCTCCCCACCAGATGGTGCTGCGCCGCCTGGGTGATCGTCACATCGTGGAACGTTCCAATCGGGCGATCCCCCACCACGTGGACCACCTTGCCGCCCCGGGATCGGGTGGTGGCGACCAGCGGGTCCTTCCTCGACGGGCCCTCGGACAGCACTTCGATCGTCCGGCCGACCATCGCCGCGTTCGACTCGAGGGACAGCCGGCCATGGAGGTCCACCAGCCGCTGGAAGCGCTCTCCCACCACGTCGCGGGCG
>DATCZS010000082.1:0-20420 GCA_036525795.1 Acidimicrobiia bacterium
GGACACGGGACAGCGCCGCCGTTGCGCATGTGGCGACGTTGTGCTCTGGCAGCGTCGCCACGCTCGCGGTTGGCTGGAGTCGCAGTCGAGGGGACGATGTTGATCGCCGCTCCGATACCGGCGACCCGGCACGCCGCATCCAGGTCCCGCGCCATCGACAATCTCAAGACGGTCCTCGTTGCGGGTGTGATCGTCGGTCACACCACCATGGCATGGACGGGGCTGGGCGACTGGGTGTTCTTCGAGCCTCCCGTCCGCGAGCCGCTCCTCACCGTGCTGGTGCTGGCCGAGGTGGTGGCTGCGCTGTTCGCCATCCCCCTGTTCTTCTTCGTTGCCGGGCTGTTCACGCCCCGATCGTTCGAGCGCAAGGGCCCCGGACGGTTTCTCAGAGGCCGTCTGGTTCGGCTGGGCCTTCCCATGCTGTTCTACGTGGTCTTTCTGAGCCCACCGGTCGAGTACGTCGACCCCGGGTGGCAAGGCTGGGAGAGAGGGTTCTGGGCGTTCCTTCCCGAGGTGTGGTGGCCGCCCGCCCCCGGGCCGACCTGGTTCCTGGGAGTGCTGCTGGTCTTCTCGGCCGGGTACGCCGCCATACGGACCGTGCGGCCCAGACGGGACGCCCCGCCTGGCACCCCGAGACGGCGGACACTGGTGGTGGCGGTGCTGGCCATGGCGGCCGCCGCCTACGTCATCCGCATCTGGGTCCCCCTCGGAGTCGAATTCGGGCGGCTGGCACTCGGGCAGGCACCCTCGTGGACCTTGGGTTTCGGTCTCGGTGCGATCGCCGCCGAACGCGGCTGGTTGGATCCATTGCAACCCCGGGTCGCCAGGATCGCCCGTAGGTCGGCCTGGTCGGTCGCCGCCGGGATCGTCACCCTGATCATGGTCCTCGTCGCCTTCACCGGTGCCGAGATGGAGCCGTTTGCCGGTGGAGGGGCCGCTCTCTCACTGGTGGTCGCCCTTCTCGAAGGGGTCCTGATCGTCTCGATGGCGTTCTGGCTGATCGACCTGTTCCGCCGCCGGTTCGGCCGGCAACGCCACATCGCCCAGGCGATGAGTCGGGCTGCGTTCGCCGCCTACGTACTCCACCAACTCGTGCTCGTCGGACTGGTGCTGGGGAGCCGGCTGATCGACCTTCCCCCCGAGGTCGAGTACCTGGCGGTGTCGGTGCTCGGGGTGTCGATCAGCTTCGGATCGGGGTGGCTGGTCCTGCGCATCCCCGCCGTCTCCCGAGTGGTGTGAGACCGATGGCGCCGCCATCGGCGGCTCCCGGCCTCGAATCGCGTCGGCCAGGCGCCGGCCCGCCGCGTGCGGTGTCTAGCGGTACCCGTATGCCGCCGCCCGCTCGTCGAAGACGTCGATCACCTTCGAGCGCAGCTCTTCGAAGAACTCGGGCGTGTTGAAGTAGGGGAGCTTGCTTCCGCGGGCCGGCTGGTGCGCATCGGCCGGCAGCGAGTAGTCCTCGACCTCGAAGCCGACACGGCGTTCGGTGGCATACCCGCGCACCTGCGTGCGGTCGACGGCCCCCCGCAGGTCGTCTGCGGTGACCTCGAGCCCGGCGGCGATCCCGAGCGCCTCGGCGACCAGGACGGGATCGAGGGCGGCGAACTTGCACATCCCGGTCATGTCGTCGAGCAAGAACATCGGCCCGCGATTGGTGATGGCGTCCACCCAGTAGTCGATCCCGGTTTCCTTCTCCAGGATCACCAGGAGGAACGTCTTCATCGACATGTGGCCCCCGGCCAGCGCCCACGGGTACCCGGGGTTGGAGTGCGGCACGTACGCCGGGAACTCGACACCCTTGGCCTGCATGGCGAAGTCGAGCGATCCGGTGCGCATCGCCAGCCGCAGCACTCCTTCGCCAACTTCGGGTAGCCGGCCCTCGGAGACGGCGTTGACCGCGGCGCGGATGGCGTCGTAGTCGCCGTAGGAAAGCCCATCCACCAGCGGGCGGTCGGGGTTGCGGCGATTCCACTCCATCACGTGGCCGAGGCTCACTCCGAGCGAGATCGAGTCCATACCCAGTTCGTCGACGAGCGCCACCAGATCGAGCGCCTTGTCGACGTCGTACAGACCCAGGTTGGATGACAGCAGGATGAACGGCTCGTAGTCCACCTTGGTGCGGAAGGGGCCCGCCTCGCCATCCACGTCGTCGTAGACGTTCTTGTGGCATTTGATCCCGCACAGGTAGCAGCTCTCCGCCTTGATCTCGTACGGGCCCTTCTCCACCTCCGGGCGGGTCAGCGCCACGCCGGCGTCGGTGCCGGTCGGGTTGAAGTTGAATTCGGGCAGGATCCCGTTCTTGTGCTGGAGCGGGACCTGCCGCCACGTGCCGCCGGCGCCGTCGTCGCGGTATGGCCAGCTTCCCTTCCCGAGGTTGATCTCCTTGTTGATGTCGCGCAGCCCCCTCGAACTCACCTTGGGGTTGGGGGCGTCGGCGGCGATCGCGAACAGATTCTTGGAGGCGAGCACGCCTCCGTATCCGCCCCGCCCGCAGAACCGGGCCTTGGGGTCGCCGGTCTTCAACTGGTTCTCGGTCGAGAGGGCGATGGAGGCGTAGCGCACCGTCTCGTAGTTCTGGGCGGCGGGCCCGATCACGGCGAAGTGGGCCTCCGGGTAGCGCCCGTGGAGGGTCATGATGCGGTCGTTGACGTGCAGTTCCCCCAGGTCGGAGGCGTCGAGGAACTCGAAGTTCGCCGGCCCGTAGGGGCCGTCGGGGTCGTCGGCCGGTGTGAGATGGATGAGTCTCGGCGAGGCGGCGCGACCGGTGAACACGACCTCGTCGATGCCCAGGCCGCGCAGCTTGGTGCCGAACTTGCCGCTGCCGGCGCTCCACATCAGTCCCGGCCTGCCGTTGCGCGACATCTTGAGCGGTGAGTAGCCGTGGAAGTACGTGCGCAGACCGGTCATCACCCTGGTGCCGCTGAGCAGACCCAGATTCATCACGATCGGCGCCGCCGGGTCGTACGGGTCGTCGACCACGGTGCCGGCCAGCAGTTTGGTGGCGCGGGCGATCCCGCCCAGGACGTCCTCCAGGTCTTCGCATGGGACCCGTTCGAAGCTGACCGTCTCGGTGGTGAGATCCACCCGGTAGCGGTTCACCGAGAAGGCGGTGGGCGGCTTCAACGCGGCCTCCTGGGCCTCGCTCTCGGTCTCTACCGGCATTCTCGAACACCTCCGCTGGACTCGTGCACGACTGTAACGGATCGGGCGCCCGCCTCGACTCGGCGGCCTGCGTCAGTCGGTGAAACCGAGGGCGGCGAGACGCCGACGGACCGAAGGATCACAGAACAGCCGCCTGAGCGCTGCCACCGCCGGGCGGCCCCATCGGTCTTCCCGCACGGCGACGTCGTACCGCTCGTCTGCCACGAACCGGAATTGCAGACCGGCCGCCCGGGCGATGGTGTCGAGGGTCATGCCCCAGTCCGCCCGGCCCTGCTCGACCGCCGCCGCCACTGCGTGGTGGGTCCGCGCCTGGTGCAGGTAGCCCTCCGGGCGGGCTCCGGCCAGCACGCCGTCGATCAGGATGCGGGTACCGCTCCCCGGGTTGCGGTTGATCATCCTCCGCTCGCCGAGCCCGGCCAGGAAGGCCTGCTCGTCGTCGACCATCCCGGCGAGCGGGTCGTCCGACCGGAACACGATCCCCTGGCGCCGGCCGTATCCACGGATCAGGCGGACGCCTTCGGGGAGGAACGGCGTGTTGTACTCGCCCGTCTCCTCGTCGAGCAGGTGAACACCGGCTGCGTCGCCCTCGCCACGGGCCACGGCGGCCAGTCCGGCGGTGGAGCCAACCGGGATCGACTTCACCCGGAACCCTTCTGCGGCGACCAACCCGAGCACGTCGTCGAGGCCGATGCAGTGGCTGCCGATCGCCACCAGGTCGGCGGGCTGCAGTTCCGGGTCGATCAGGCGCACCTCGAGCTCCGTCCCCTCCTCCACATACTCGTGGTGGGCGGGGATGCGGATGAAGCCGTCGGCCCGAGCGAAGGCGGTGACGCTCCCCGACCCCGCTCCCAGCGGGTAGGCGGCCAGACCCGCCTCTCCCTCCACCAGGTCGACCAGCGTGTACTCGGTACGGCCCGGAACCGAGGTGATCCGCAGCGGCGTCACCGCCCGCACGGTGCGAAGGTCTCCGGCAGCCAGCCCGGCCAGCCGGCGGAGCAGAGGGGCGACGAACTCGTGGAACGTGAACACCGCGGAGGTGGGAAAGCCGGGCAGCACCACGATCGGCGTGCCGTCGACCACGGCCAGCAGGACCGGCTTGCCGGGCTTGAGCGCCACCCCGTGCACCACCACGCCTGGCGAGCCGGGGAATCGTTCGGACAGCGCCTGCACCACGGTGGCGTTGATGTCGCCCTCGCCCTTCGAGGTCCCCCCGGACAACAGCACCACGTCGACTGCATCGGGTCCGGAGACGAGCGGAGCGACGGCGGCGTCGACCAGCCGCTCGTCGTCTCCCACGATCCCGCAGAGAACCGGCGCGCACCCCAATTCGGTCACCGAATCCGCCAGCATCCTCTGGTTCGAGTCGTACACCTGCCCGACGCCAAGGGGCCGGCCAGGGGCGACGATCTCATCGCCGGTCGACACGATGCCGACCCGGGGGCGGGCCACGACCTCGACCAGGTCCGCCCCCACCGAGGCGAGCACCGTCGTCTCCCTGGCGGTGAGGCGGGCGCCGCGCCGCATCACCACCTCGCCCCGACCGATGTCCGAGCCGGCGAAGGTGATGTTCCCGCCGGGGACCGCGGGTCTCGACACCCGGATGCCCTCTGTGTGGGGCTCGGTGTACTCGACCATGACCACTGCGTCTGCACCGCGCGGAACGACGCCACCGGTGGCGATCGACACGGCCGTACCCGGCGCCAGCTCGAATCCCGCCGGCGGGGCCTGTCCGGCGGCGAGCGCCAGGTGGTCGACGGCCAGCACCACCGGCTCCAGCTCCTCGGCTCCGAAGGTGTCCGCCGCGCGCACGGCGAACCCGTCGACGTTGGAGCGGTCGAACGCCGGCACGTCCACTGCCGCGGTGACGTCGGCCGCCAGCACCCGGTGCAGGGCGGCATCGAGCGCCACCCGTTCTGCGCGCGGCTGCAGGTGGGCGCACGCCTCGTCGAAGCGCCGGTGGGCCTCGCCCTCGTCGAGGACATCGAGAAACTGACGCTGCTTCATGACAGGGCTCCCGGGTCGTAGAGGTGGACCTCGATCTCGGTCCCCTCCGGGTATCCCTCCAGCCCCGCCGGGACGATCACGAAGCCGGTGGCCCGGGTCACAGAAGACAGCACCGACGCCCCCGACACCGCCAGCGGCTCGACCATCCGGTCGCGCACCATCACCCGGGCGTAGTCTGTGCGTCCGATCTGAGACACGATCCGGGTCCGGAGCGGCAGCCGCACGGTCCGGTAGGGCCAGGCCGGCGACAGGCCGGCGAGCGTGCGGATCACGGGTCCGGCGAAGAAGTCGTACGCGACGAGACACGACACCGGGTTGCCGGGGAGCACCAGCACCGGCGCACCTCCGATCCGGCCCACACCGGAGGGCGACGAGGGGCGCATCGCCACGCCGTGCACCGACATCTCGCCCAACTCGGCGACCAGCAGCGGGACCCGATCCTCGGTCCCCACCGACGCCGCCCCGGCGGTGACGATGACGTCGACCCCCCCGGAGGCCAGCGCCGCCCGCATGCGGCCGGCATCGTCTGGAAGCCTTTGCACCTCGGGTATTCCGCCGTCCCGGCCGACGAGCGCCGCCAGCATCGGAGAGTTCGAGTCGACGATCTTCGTGTCCGTGGGTCTCGCACCCGGAGCCAGCAGCTCGTCGCCCGACACGATGATCCGCACCCGGGGCAGGCGATGCACACCCACCGGGTCGTGGCCGATGGACGACAACAGCCCCAGGTCCTGGGGGAGAAGCCGCCGTCCCTTGGTGAGGACGGTGGTGCCCGGGTCGATGTCCTCACCGACCCGTCCGACGTTCCTCCCCGGCGACACCCCCGCCCTGATGGCAAGCCTCCCGTCGACTTCGTCGGCGTCCTCGGCCCGCACCACCGCGTCGGCCTCGTCGGGGACCGGTGCCCCGGTCATGATCCGGCACGCCCTTCCCGGCCCCACCGACCCGGGCGAGCCGGCGCCGGGCATCGACTGGCCCCCGACCTCAAAGACCGCCGGGTCGTACGTCGAGGCGCCGAAGGTGTCCTCCGCCCGGACGGCGTAGCCGTCCATCGTGGCGCGCCGGAACGGCGGCACCGCCACCTCGCTCACCACATCGGAGGCCAGGACCCGGCCGGCGCACTCGGTGACGGACACCGCCTCCGACTCGAGCGGTTCCACCCCGTCGAGGGCGGCGGCGAGCGCCTCCTCGACGGTGGAGCGTTGGCGGAAGCCGCGCATGCGCACGTCGTCCGAGCCGCCCGCCACCGCCACGATCAGGTCGATCTCGTCGCCCGGGGCGACCGGCGTGGTGTCGAGCTGATCGGCATCAACTTCGGTCTCCCGGCAGAACAGGTGGAAGTGGCCGTGCAGCCGGTCGTCGTCGTCGAACAGACGGATGCGGGTGGCGGGGTGGGCGACGACGAGGGCGTCGAGCACCTCTCGCACGGTGGAGCCTTCGAGCTCCACCGTCTCGCGACCCTCTGTGTATCGGCGGAGTACATCGGGGAGGCGAACCGTCACCACGAGCGGCGTCACACCCCACCCGTCAGGCGGCGGACTCGGGCGACGGCCGCCCGGGTGGTGCGCCACAGTCCCCATCCCGCCAGGCCGCCGGCCGCTCCGAACACGACGTGGTTGACCAGGGCGGCAGAAAGGCCGTAGAGCTCGACGTTGCGGACGATGCCGGAGAGCCAGACGTTGACGAGCACGAAGACGAACTTGGCCACGTGCACCGCCACCCCGGCCGTCGCCGCCCCCAGGGCCCGGCCGAGGGGGAGCCGCCGAATCCCGGGGCCGTCGAGAAGGGCGGCCACCAGCCCGTACAACGCCAGGTTGTAGCCGAGCGAGTGGCCCAGCCCCACCGGAACCGACCACAGGCCCATCGAGACGCCGGCGACGGCTGCCATTCCCCTGCGCGGGTTCACCAGCCGACCCGAGATGAGCACGGCGATCCAGCCCACGCCGGCATGGCCGGGAATCCCGAGATGGAAGTCCAGGTACCGCTTGGCCAGTGCCGCCAGGAGCCCGATCGTCACGGCAAGGCCGAGGTCGAGGACGATCGGACGTCTGTGCGAAGCCGCTCTAGTCGGGGCGAGCGTCTGCATTGACCCAGCTTCCTTCCACGAGTCGAGCGACGACGACGGGAACGCCTTGCATGAGCCGCGGCCGCAGCCAGTCGCCGACGTCGATGATACCGTCGCCCCCCAGCGGGGAGCCCGTGCCGGCGTCGATCACGGCGGCGATGGCCGTGCGTTCGAGGAGGTCGGACACGCCGATCGGTCCCGTTACGGTCCGTATGCCGGGCAGGCCGACGAACCTCCCGTCGTTGCCGTCTGCGCGCAGCGCCGCTCCTCCCAGGGCGCCGATCACCCCGTCTTCGGTCCCGGCCAGCCCGATCAGGGGAATGCCGGCCTCCCGGGCAAGATGAACCGCCTCGCCCCGGGTGACGAGGCCGACCTGGGCAGCGCGGGCGAACTCGAGCACCTCTTCCGGCGCCGGTCCGGCCAGCACCGCCACCCCCGGGTCCGAGCCGCGGATCGATTCGCGGGCAACGATCGCACTCACCGACTCCGCCAGTTGCAACGGGGTCAACTCGGTCGCGAAGCCGATCGCCGCCGAGGAGTTGCGGGAGGTCTTGGGAACGCCCGGCCCTTCGAAGAATTGATGCCGTGTGACCCCGAGGCTCTCGGCCACGCCTGCGAGCTCCTCTGCCAGGTGGCGCGCCAGCCGGCCGGTACCGCCGACGCCGGGCATGTCCGTGTCGTCGATGCCGACGACGCAGACATCAAGGGATCCGGATCTCACCGACGTCCCGGACCCACTGCGAGCGCGGGAGCCCCTCCGCCGCCAGTTTGAGCGTCCCCCGATTCGTGACATCGAGGATCCATCCGTCGTCTACCTCCGCCGGCGAGATGTCGAGCCCGACCTCGAAGGTGCGACCTTCGCCCATGCCGATCACCTCGGCGGTCTGCCAGCCCTCGACGCCGGAGGCTGCCATCACTTCCAGGAGACGGGGGCCATTCTGGGAGTCCCCGTCGATGTCGACCGTCGCGAACGGGACGGACTCCCTCAGGTCGTCCAGCGTCCAGTCGGCGGCCACCTCGCCCGCCACGATCACGCGCAGCACCACGTCCGCTGCGGGGGGATCGAGGTCGGCCGGGCCGCCACCCGCGTCGGTCGTGCACCCGCCGGCCAGGGCAATGGCCGCCGAAAGGACGATCACCCGGAGGGCTCGGGACATCGTGGACTCACTGGACCGGCTGCGCATGGCCGGTCACACTACCGCGGGACCGGGCCCCCTCGAAGAGCGGCAGTCCGGACCCCTTCGCCGAGCCGTCGCCGGGCACCGCGTCAGAGGCGATCCGACAGCCACCCGGCCACGATGGCCGCTACCTCGTCTTCCTTGCCGAGGTAGTAGTGGCCGCAGCCGGGGACGATCTCGACGTCGACCGGGGCGGGGCTGAGCCGGGCGAACTCCTCGGCGGGATACAGCTCGGGAGGCTCCTCGTCGCCGCGCACGTACAGCGTCGGGCACCGGATCAAAGGGGCGGCCTCCAGGATGTCTGGGACGTTGTCGAGGTACTCGACATACGTCCTGGCCGAGATCACGTACCACCAGCCCGGGACCAGCATGAGCTCATCCCCCCTGCCGGCGGCGACCAGTTCACGGGCGCGGGCGGTGATCTCGGCGAACCGATCACCCGCCATGAGACCGTTGGCGGCCATCGTCCGCATCAGGTCCTTTCCCCCCCGGTGTGCCGAGAGCAGCACCAGCGCCGGGATGCGGGGATGGTCGGCGGCGTGCTTCACGGCCAGCATGCCGCCGTTGGAGTGGCCGACCAGGATCGGCGGGTCGAACCCGCGGGCGGCGATCCAGGCGTGGGCGAGGGCGTCGTCCTCGATCGCCTCGGCAATGGTCTGGAAGGCCCCGCCCTCGAGGTCGCGGCTGTGGCGGTTGGACAGCACGTCGTGGCCGCGACGGTTGTACGCGAGGCAGGCGAGGCCCCGCCGGGTGAGCGCCGGGGGCAGAAAGCGCGGCGGCCCCACGTAGAAGTTCATCGTGTTGCCGTGGAGCAGTTGCACCACGCCGCGGATCTCTCCCTCCGGGCAGTACCACAGGCCGTCGAGGGGAGTGGTGTCCGTCTCGATCCGGATTGGCTCGACCCTCACGACGCCGCCTCCCTCACGATCTCACTGCGCCGTCCACCCGCCGTCGATGTAGAGCGTGGTCCCGGTGGTGAACGTGGACTCCTCAGACAGCAGATACACCACTCCGCCGACCAGCTCCTCGGGCCGGCCCATCCTCGCCATGGGCGTGCGGGCCTCGGTGGCGGCCAGCGCCGCCGGATCGTCCCAGCGGGGGCGGGTCATCTCCGTGACGATTGCCCCCGGGCCGATCGCATTGACGCGGATTCCGAACTCGGTCAGGTCGAGGGCCATGCCCCGGGTGAGCATGTTCACGCCACCCTTCGACGACAGGTAGTGAATGCGGTGCCTGGCCCCGACCCAGCCGAGCGTGGAGGCGACCATCACGAACGAACCTCCCACTCCGGCATCGACCATCCGCCGGGCGACCGCCTGACCCACCAGGAAGTCGCCGGTGAGGTTCACGTCGACGACGCGGCTCCACTCCTCCAGCGAGAGCTCCAGGAAGGGAACGTAGGTGGAGAGCCCGTGGGCGCACACCAGCCCGTCGAGCATCCCGCCGTGGTCGATGGCCGCCTGCACCATCGCCTCGACCGCCCGCGGGTCGCGAACGTCCACCCGGGTCCAGCCCGCTCCCAGCTCGTCGGCGACGTCAGCGGTCTCGGGACGGACGTCGGCCAGGAACACCCTGGCGCCCTCATCGGTCAGGCCCCTGGCCAGGGCGGCGCCGATGCCGCCGGCGGCTCCGGTGACGAGGATGTGTCGGCCTTCGAGCCGTCCGGTCATGCGAGCCCCCCCAGCCGTTGCAGGTAGAGACGGATGGCCGCTGCGTCGAGGGCTCCCAGCCCGGTCTCCGAGGCGGCCCTGTTCAGATCGAGGGCCAGATCGAGCGCCGGGGTGGCCACGCCCGCCTCTCTGGCGTAGTCGGCGATCAGGCCGGCATCCTTCTTGATGATGTCGAGCCGTCCGGCGGGTGGTTCGTACGTGTCCATGGCCATCATCGAGCCGCGGATCTCCCACATGCGCGACGATCCCACGCCCTCTGCGATCACCTCCTGCACCAGGGCAGGGTCCATTCCGGCGGCGGCCGCCAGGTTGTGGGCCTCGGCGGCGGCGAGCGTGTGGACCGTCACGAGGAGGTTGGCCACGAATTTCATCACGATCCCGTTGCCGAATTCACCGAGGTAGCGCCACGAGCCCATCGGCTCGAAGAGGTGGGTGCGGGAGTCGAACACCGCCTTCGGTCCCGACCCGTACACCACCAGCGTGGCGTCCTCCGCCTGGCGACCGGTGCCGCTCACCGGGCAGTCGAGCATCTCCACCCCTGCCTCCGCCAGGCGGTCTCTGGCGGCCCGTTTGACCGTCAGAGACAGCGTCCCCATCTCGATCAGTACCGCCCCTGGGCGAGCCGCGGCGACCACCCTGTCCACCGTCTCGGCCAGCGCCTCCGGCGAAGGCAACCAGGTGATGATCGTGTCGGCCGCCGCCGCCACATCGCCTGCGGAGTCGGCCGCCACCCCGCCCAGGGCGGCGAACTCGCCGCGGCGGCCTGCGTCCACATCGAACCCGTGCACCTCGAATCCGGCGGCGAGCAGGTGGCGGCCGGTGGCACCACCCATCACTCCCAATCCGACGATCCCCACCTCACCACTCATGGGCCCATACCCTCCCTTCAACGCCATCGACTGCCAGGGTCACCTGCCCGCTCATGGTCGCAGGGTCACCCCCGAGAATGTCGTCGAGATGGACGGCGGCCACTGCGGGGATGGCCAGCGCCCTGGCGGACTCGAACAGGTGCGCCGCCGGGCCACCGCCGGTGGTGACGAGCGCCGCGGCATCCCACAGCAGGGCCGCCAGGTTGGGAAGCGGATGGGTCCCCACCACGACGTCCCGCGGGCGGAAATGGTCTGCGTCGGCGGGGTCGGACACGAAGCACATTCGCCCTGCCGCCACACCGGGGGCGGCCGGCGTGCCGTTCGCCACCTCACCGTGGGCGATCACCACCCCGGCGTCGTACGGCTCCCAGCGGTCGAACCCGATCCGGGTGCGGAGCGCCGGGGCGCGACCGGCGCGCAGGATCGACATCGCCTCCTCGGCAGAGATGTGCCAGGCGATCTCGGGCCGGCTGACCGCCCCCGCCTCCACCAGTCCGTGGCGCACGCGTGCCAGCAACGCCAGGATCTCCTCGCCCCGATCGGCATCGGGGCTTCGGAGCAGGCCGAACTGGTCGAGCGCCGCGCCGGGATCGTCCCCGCGCAGTTCGCGAAGCACCTCCCGTGCCTTCGCAGATGTTTCGGGCTTGGGGCCGTGCCAGATCTCGGCCACGAGTCCCCTGACCATCTCGGTGGCCTCGATGAGGGCGTCCACCGGGTCGACCTGGGCCGGATCGACCTGGGCCGGATCGACCTGGGCCGGCTCGACCGGGTCCATGAACCGCCCGGGATCGGCCACAGCCCACGGCAGCACCAGCGCCTCGCCCAGCGGGCCGGGGAACCGCCTCACGAGGCGGGCGAGCTCCGCCGCCGGCGGCGAGGCCAGAGCCGGGGGGACCTCGAGCACCGGGCGGGACCGCTCGGCGGACTGCATCAACTGGAGCAGCGTCACTTCCCCGTCGACCGCTGCCCACTCGCACGAGGTGGCGCCGATGGTGTCGTGGGCACGCCGCAGCGTGCCTGCGACCTCGAGGACGAGATCCTCCCCCATGAGGGCCACCGCCGCATCTCCCCGCACCACATCTCCGCTGACCCTGGCGTGTGATCCCGGATCCCAGCCCTGCACCAGCGGGGCCGGTGAGCCCCGGACGCCGATCACGGTCACCTCGCCATCGACGTAGCGCGCCACACCCCCGAAATCCGCGTCGAGGAACGGCTGGATCAGCACCGCCATGGGGGCTGAGCCCGGCTCGATCCGGGCAGCCTCGTATCGCTCGAGGGTGTGAACGGTGAACGCCGACGCCCAGCATCCCCGCACCGCCACGGCGGCCTCGTGGGGTCGGATGTCCAGATAGGACGTGAACGCGCCCGACCACTCTCCGCCACCCTCGAGGACCGAGGACGACCGCACCACCAGGAGATCGCCCAACCCGTCGAGGCACCCGGTCAGCTCGGACTCGAGATCCTCGGGAAGCGGCTCCTGGCTGATCCGCAGGCGGGCGCCACCCGAGCCGCGCCGCTCCATCACCTCCAGTCCCAGGGCCATCGCCGGCCGGGACGCGGCGGCGACGACCACCCGCCCGGGGAGGACGGGAAGCCCGGCGCGACGACCCCGGGCGAGCCACGCCGCTTTGGCGCCCGCTCGCCCGGGGTCCTGTGCTCGATCGTCGTCGAGGTCGAGGATCACTCGGTCAGTCGGTGACGATGATCTCGTGCTGCTTGTAGGTCGTGACCATCTCGTATCCGGTCTTGGTCACGTAGAGCATCTCCTCGAGGCGAACACCGTGGTCGTGCAGCTTGCCGTTCTGGGTCTCGAGGGCGAAGGTCATCCCCTCGAGGATCTCGACCGGATGGTCGAGCGACCAGATGCGAGAGATCACCGGCGGGTCGTACTGGGCCAGGCCGAGGCCGTGGCCCCAGTTGTTCGCCGCCGCCTGATCCTCTTCTGCGTAGCCCCAGTACTCCATCGCCGACGGCCACTTGGCGGCGACGTCGGCGGTGGTCACCCCGGGCTTGACCATCTCGATGGAGTCCCACAGCCACTCGTGGGCGGCGTCGTAGGTGGCCTGCATTTCGGCGGTCGGCGTGCCGCCCACGCAGTAGGTGCGATAGCAGCACGACTTGAAGCCGTTCCAGGTGAGGGCGGCCAGGTCGACGATCACCAGTTCACCGGGCCGGATCATGCGGTCGGAGAAGTTCCGCCAGTTCGGCCAGGCGTTCGGCCCGGACGAGACGATGACGTCCTCGACGTCCTCCATGCCCGGGATCGAGTACAGCAGCTCGAACCCGAACGCCGCGACCTGATTCTCGGTCATGCCCGGCTTGATGAAGTTCGTGATCTCGTAGTGGACGTAGTCGCAGATCGCACCGACGATCGAGAACGCCATGATCTCGTCAGGGCTCTTCACCGCCCGGGCGTTCATCATCGGGGTCATCCCGTCCGTCCAGGTGATCCCGCGCTTTTCGAACTCGCGCAACAGGTTGATGTCGATGAAGTCGACGCCGAGCGGCTCATCCTTGACGCCTGCCTCCTCGAGGTCGTTCATCAGGGAGTTGACGAACTTGTTGACCTGCTGCTCGGCGGCGGGGCCGACGGCACCCTTGATCCAGGCGTACGAGTAGCGGATGTTCTCCTTGGGGATCCACGGGTTGTGCACCTCGAGGTGGAAACCGATGTCGCCCTGCTCGTACACGATCGGTGGCTTGCCCTTCGGCAGCACCACGTAGCGCAGACCCGGCTTCAGCCGGTTCCATCCCGGGGTCAGCGTCGACGACACATACCGCATGTTCTCGTCGTAGAAGAGGAGGAGGGCCCCGAGCCCCGCCTTCTCCATCTCGGCGTGGGCCCGCTTGAGACGCCAGTCCCTCACGTTGGCCCAGTTGATGCCTTCCTTCCAGTCGGTGCTGAGACCGAAGAATGCCTCACGCATTACGCGTCCTTCCTCCCTCTGCTCGTCTTCTCTGACAGCTCACACCCGACCCGGGAGCACTTCCCGGACGATCGCGAGAAACTCGTCGTCGTTCAACAGGCCCTTCTTGGCGAGGGACGTGCCCTTCACCTCGGCCAGGATCGCCTCGATCTGTGTGGTCTCGGCGTCGTAGATGCCATGGCGACCGAGCCAGATGGCCACCGAGTCGAGGCCCGAACCCTTCCCCAACACGATGGTGGGTTGCGGCTGGCCGACCAGCTCCGGCCGGTACGGGAACGGCTCGGTCAGTTCGCCCTCGACGTTCTTCACCCAGGTGGTGATGATCCCCGACTCCACGTTGTAGAGCATGTCACCGGTGACCGGCCGGTTCGACGGCTGGGCCACCCCAGACAGCTCGCCGACGAGGCGGGCGATCGACGTGAACTTGGTGGTGTCGATCCCGGTGTCGACCCCGTACATGGTGAGCAGCGCCAACACCGTTTCCTCGGTCGGGGCGTTGCCCGCCCGCTCGCCCAGTCCGCTCACCGTGGTGTGGATCACCGACGCACCCTCGGCCACCGCCAGGATCGAGTTGGCCACTCCCATCCCGAAGTCCATGTGGAAGTGGGTCTCGAGCGGAACCCCGAGGCGCTCACGCACCCGCTTGGTGTAGTAGCTGATGGCGTGAGGCGACGTCACCCCGAACGTGTCGACCAGGGCGACCTTGTCGACATGGCCCTGGGTGGCGACGGTCTCGAGGTCGTCGAGCAGCTGGCTCATCGTCGACCGGGTGGCATCGATCGGGAAGAACGTCACCTTAAGCCCGTTCTCGTGGGCGAACTTGGTCGACTCGATCGACGCCTCGATCGCCCGTTCCACCGGCCAGCGATAGGCCTTTTCGATCAGGTGGTGGCTGGCGGGAACCTCCATCACCACGCCCTTCACCCCGCATTCGAGGGCGAGTTGCACGTCGGAAACCATGCAGCGGGAGAACGCGTACACCTCGGTTTCGAGGTCGAGCGCCACCATCCGCTTGATCGCCTCGGCATCGGCCGGAGATACCGCAGGCAACCCTGCCTCGATCCGGTGAATCCCCGACTCCGACAGCGCCTCGGCGATCCGCACCTTGTCGTCGGCAGTGAACTCCACCCCCGCCTGCTGCTCGCCGTCGCGCAGCGTCACATCGTGAATCTCGACCCGCTCGGGGATCTTGAACCCCTCCGTCACTTCCGGCAGGTAATTCCACGGACTCGAGAACCACTGATCCGTCTTCCAGGGGGTGTCGGCCATGTCTGGCTCCTTCGTTCTCCTCGACGCGCCGTCCTGATCCTGCATCCTATACGATGCCCCCTGTCGCTGCCCCGCCCGGCTGGGGGTCGAAATGCCTGATGTGTCATACCGGATGAACGATCGCGTGGCCGTGGTGACCGGTGCCGCCACCGGCATCGGCAAGGCCACCGCCGCCGCATTCGCCGCGGCGGGCGCCACCGTCTATCTGCTCGACATCGACCCGCGGGCGGGTGCCGAGGCCGCCGACGGGGTCGGGGAGTTCATCCATACCGATGTCACGTCGTCCGAGTCGGTGAACGAGGCGATGCAACGGGTCGGGGACCGCCACGGCCGGCTCGACTGCCTCGTGAACAACGCCGGCGGCTTCGGTACCCAGCAGACCAGCGAAACGCTCGACCTCGACGAGTGGCGTGCGCTGATCGAGCTCAACCTGACATCGGTCTTCCTCGTCACCCGGGCCGCCATCCCCCTGCTCAGGCGCTCAGGCGCCGGCCGCGTGGTCAACCTGGGATCCCTCGCCGGTCAGACCGCCGGGTACCGCACCTCGCCTGCGTACGCCGCCGCCAAGGGGGGAGTCCACGCCCTCACCCGCGTCCTCGCACACGAGCTGGCCCCTGACGGCATCACGGTGAACGCCGTCGCACCGTCTGCGGTGCTCACCGAGCGCATCGTCGAGCTCCGAGACGAGGATGAACGCGCCGCCACCGCCCGTTCGATTCCGCTCGGCCGCTACCAGACCCCAGACGAGCTGGCCTCCTGGGTGGTCTACCTCGCCTCGCAGGAGGCGGGGTTCATGACGGGTGAGACGGTGGCGGTCAATGGCGGACGGTTCATGGTGTGAGCGATCGGAGGAGAACCATGGCGAAGCTGATCAGGTTCGACGAGGAAGAGCGGGTGGCGAGGGGCGACGGTATCGAGAGCGTGCGACTCACCCCGGAGCCACTCGAGGGACAGGGATTCGTGATGGGGGTGACCAGCTTTCCGCCCGGATCGAGCATCCCGCTCCACAGCCACAACACGATCGAGCAGGTCACCGTGATCGAGGGCGAGGGAATCGCCGAGCTCGACGGCGAGCGCCGGCCTGCCAGGCCATACGACACCACCCAGATCGCTCCCGGCGAGTTCCACCGCTTCATCAACACCGGCGAAACGCTCATGCGCATCCTGTGGGTCTACGGATCGACCCACGTCACGCGCACGTTCGCCGACACAGGCGAGACGGTCGAACAGTTCGCCAAGAAGACCCAATGAGCGACCGGCGGATCGCCGTCGATCGACTGGTCGCATTCGTGGCCGAAATCCTGTCCGCCCAGGGGGTCCCGCCGGAACACGGGCGGATCACCGCCGAGCGGATGATCGAAGCCGACGTGCGCGGCCGCTCGGGGCACGGCCTGATCCGGCTGGTTCAGTACTCGCAGAGGATCCAGGCGGGCGGATACACCCTCGCTCCGGAGATCCGGGTGCTGCACGAGACGCCCGTCAGCGCGCTGATCGACGGCGACAACGGGATCGGACAGGTGGTGATGACCCGGGCCGCCGAGATCGCCATCGACAAGGCCTCCACCAGCGGCATCGGCTGGGTGGGCACGGTCCGCTCCAACCACGCCGGCGCCGCCGGCATCTATCCGGCGATGGCCCTGCGGGCGGGGCTGGGCGCGTTCTACTTCGCCGTCGCCAACGGCAACGGGATGCCGCCGTGGGGGGGAGTCGAGCGCCTGCTCGGCACCAACCCGATCGCCTTTGCCATCCCGGCCGGACACGAGTTGCCGTTTCAGCTCGACATCGCCACCACGGTGGCCTCCCACGGCACCATCAAGGTGACCGCACAGGCCGGAGAGCAGATGCCGGAGGGCTGGGTGGTCGACCGTGACGGGAACCCGATCACCGATCCGGCCCGGGCCTCCGAGGGGTTTCTCATGCCGATCGGTGGCTACAAGGGGGCGGGGCTCAACATCATGATCGGGATGCTGGCCGGGGTGATGACGGGCGCCGCCTTCGGCCGCGACGTCGTCCCGTTCCAGACCGATCACACCACTCCCACCAACACCGGCCAGGCGATGATCGCCTTCCGCCCTGATCTGTTCGGACCGAGGGCCGAGTTCGAGGAGCGCATGGACGCCAAGCTGAGGGAACTGCGCGACTCCGAGCCTTCAGGATCGGGGCCGGTCACCCTGCCGGGGGAGCGGGCCGTCGCCCGCGAAGACGAGCATCGCCGGCTCGGCATCCTGGTGCCGGAAGGCCTGCTGTCCAGGGTCAACGACCTGGCGGCGCGCGTCGGGGCACCGGCCCTGACGTGAGCGGCCGCCCCCCCGTTCCCTTCCGGCGCGCACCCGGTTCCGCGGAACACAGGAGATGAGAGAGCCATGCTCCGTCCGGCGAGGGGAATGCGCCCCGCCGAGCCGAAGTGAGGGATGATCGGGGTATGGAGATCACCGTCAACGGCAGGCGACGCCAGGTGCGCAGCGACCCGGACACCCCACTGCTGTATGTCTTGAGGAACGATCTCGGGCTCAAGGGAACCCGGTTCGGGTGCGGCGAGGGCACGTGCGGCGCCTGCATGGTGCTCGTGGATGGCGAGCCGGTCCAGTCGTGCGACGTACCCGTATCGATCGTCGCGGGCAAGGAGATCCGGACGGTCGAGGGGCTCGAGTCCGAGTCGGGCCTGCATCCGCTGCAGGTGGCGTTCATCGCCGAACAGGCGGCACAGTGCGGGTACTGCACGTCGGGGATCCTCATGTCGGCGTGCGCGTTGTTGGAGCGAAACCCCGATCCCAGCCGGGAGGAGATCGGGGAGGCACTCGACCCCAACCTCTGCCGCTGCGGCTCGCACTGGCGGGTGCTGCAGGCGGTCGAACGGGCGGCACGGGAGATGCGGGCATGAGCGGCCTCACCGAGCACACCGCACCGCGCGGCTTCGCCGACCCTGCGGTCGCCGACGGCATCGCCGGCAGCCACGTGAGCGTCCATCCGGACGGCACCGTGTCGCTGATCGCCGGGAAGGTCGACCTCGGACAGGGCATCTCCACCGCACTCGCCCAGATCGCCGCAGACGGGCTGGGCGTGTCGGTCGAACGGATCAGGGTGATCCACGCCGACACCACCGTCAGCCCCGACGAGCGCTACACCAGCGGAAGCTTCTCGGTCGAGAAGGGTGGAACGGCGGTGCGCCAAGCGGCCGTCGAGCTCCGTGGCCGGCTGATGGCGATGGCAGCGGAGGACCTCGGAGTGCCATCCGACCAGCTCGTCGTGGTCGACGGAGCCGTCTCGGGACCCGACGGGAACTCGACCACCTACTGGAAGCTGGCCGGCGGCGCATCGACCGTCGAGGCACAGGCGGACACCGGGCCGGTGGTGGGAACCACCGTCGGGCGCTGGGACTTCCCGGCGAAGTTTGCCGGCGCTCCCGCCTTCGTCCAGGACCTGGAGCTGGCAGGGATGCTGCACGGCCGGGTGCTGCGTCCGCCCAGCACCTCCGCCCGACTCATCTCACTGGACCCTGCCCGGACCGAGGCGCTCCCCGGGGTGATCGAGGTGATCCGGTCCGGAGACTTCATCGGGGTGGTCGCAGAGCGAGAAGAGCAGGCACTGCGGGCGCTGCGCCGGCTGGAGCTCGACGCCGAGTGGGACGACCCACCGCCTCCCGACACGCTGCTCGAACCGGCGGCGATGCTCGACCAGGAGGCGGAGATCACCGTCGCCGTCGACCGGGGCGAACTGCCCGACCGGATCTCCCACTCCGCCCGGTTCACCCGGCCCTTCATCGCCCACGGGTCGATCGGACCGTCCTGCGCGGTGGCGGTCTCCGATGACGCCGGGCTGACCGTGTGGTCGCACACCCAGGGCGTGTATCCGCTGCGGGGCGACCTGTCGGCGGCACTGGGCCTCCCCGAGGAGCAGGTACGCGTCATCCATCTGGAAGGGGCCGGCTGCTACGGGCACAACGGCGCCGACGACGCCGCCCTCGACGCCGCCCTCCTCGCCCGGGCGGTTCCAGGACGGCCGGTGCGCCTCCAGTGGAGCCGGGCAGACGAGTTCGGCTGGGAGCCGTACGGCTCGCCGATGGTGGTCGATCTGAGCGCCACCCTCGACGGAGACGGTTCGATCGCCGGATGGACCCACGACGTGTGGAGCCACTCGCACATGTCCCGGCCCGGTTCGACCGGCGGGATCGGGTTGCTCGCCGCCTGGTACGTCGACCCGCCTGCCCCGATGCCGGAGTTCCGCGACGGCGCCTTCCCGCCCGGCGGGGGCCTGCGCAACTCGGTTCCGCTGTACGATCTGCCCAACCTCCGGGTCACCGGGCACCTGGTCTCCGAGACGCCGATCCGGACCTCGGCGCTGCGATCGCTGGGGTCGCACGCCAACATCTTCGCCATCGAGTCGTTCATGGAGGAGCTGGCCGGGATCGCCGGGGTGGACCCGGTCGAGTTCCGGCTGCGGCACCTGTCAGATCCGAGGGCGCGGGCGGTGATCGAGACGGTGATCGAACGGGCCGGGGTGCCGGTGGGCGGAACCAACGACCAGGGCCATGGATTCGGGCTCGGGTTCGGCCGGTACAAGAACGCCGGGAGCTATGTGGCGGTCGTCGCCCAGGTGGCGGCGGAAGAGGACGTCCGCCTGATCAGGGCATGGGCGGTGGTCGACGGCGGCCTCATCGTCAACCCCGACGGTGCCCGCAACCAGATCGAAGGCGGGATCATCCAGTCCGCCAGCTGGGCGCTGAAGGAACAGGCCAAGCTGGAGGGAGATCGCAACATCACCCGCAGCTGGCTCGACTACCCGATCCTCACCTTCAGAGACACGCCCGAACTCGACGTCCATCTCATCGACCGGCCGGAAGAGAAGTCGGTCGGAGTGGGCGAGGGCGCCCAGGGCCCGACCACCGCTGCGATCGCCAACGGCATCCGGGCGGCGCTGGGCATCTCGGTCCGCGACCTCCCGTTCACCCCCGAACGGATGATGAAGGCGATCCTGGGGTAGGCGGATTCTTCCTCCCCCATCGGGGGAGGTGCAGCCCCCCTCCCCGGCTCCGCCGGTACGCCCCCCAACGGGGGGAGAAACACCTGTCGCTCTCCGGGCGGCGCCGGGCATCTCGGTCCGCGACCTCCCGGGACTCCCCCCAACGGGGGAAGACACACCACCCACGTCTCCTCCCCCCACCGGGGGAGGTGCAGCCCCCCTCCCCGGCTCCGCCGGGACTCCCCCCCCCGGGGGGAGAAACACCACCCACGTTTCCTCCCCCATCGGGGGAGGTGCAGCCCCCCTCCCCGGCTCCGCCG
>DATCZS010000083.1:0-14160 GCA_036525795.1 Acidimicrobiia bacterium
TGAACTCGGCCATCTTGAAGCCGACCGCGAACCACAGGCGTTTGAACGGGGTGGCATCCTTCGCCTTGATCAGGACCCCGGCGTGCATCTTCTCCCAGATTCGGGGTACGGCGAAGAACAGTGTGGGCTGGATCTCACGAAGGTTCTCCTGCACGGTCTCTATCGACTCGGCGAAGTTGAGGACCGCCCCGGTTGCGCACATCGTCCACGTCGAGAAGATCCGTTCGGCCACGTGGCACAGCGGCAGATAGGTGAGGATCTGATCGCGCTCGTCTGGCGGCCTGTCGCCGCGCAGGCGGTTGTCGGCGGTGAGCAGCACGTCCCTGCACACGGTCACGTTGGCGTTCGAGAGCATCGCCCCCTTGGGAGGGCCGGTGGTTCCCGACGTGTACACGAGCGTCATGATGTCCTCCGGCTGGGCAGCCGCCATCCGGTCGGCCATGGCCGTCGGATGGGCCTGGCGATGCTCCCGGCCGGACTCGAGGAAGTCGTCCCAGAAGAGGAACCGGTCGTCGTCGCGAACCATGCGGAACCCGCGCGGCTCGACGTGGATGACCCTCTCGATGTGCGAAAGCGAGTCGAGAACCGAGAGGACCTTGTCGGCCTGCTCCTGGTCCTCCGCCAGGTGGACCTTGGACCCCGAGTCTGCGAGGAGGTATCGCACCTCGGCGGGAGGATTGGTGGGGTACAGGCCGACGGTGATGCCCCGGATCGCCACCGTCGCCAGGTCGAGGATCACCCACTCGGGCCGGTCCTCGGAGTGGATCGACACCCGGTCGCCCGGCTCGACCCCGAGGGCGAGCAGCCCGTGGGCGGCGAGTTCGACCTTCTCCCACAGATCCGCCCAGGTGATCTCCTGCCAGATCCCGTATTCCTTCTCGCGCATCGCAACGGCAGCGGGCATCGTTCGCGCCCGGTCGCGCACCATGGAGGCAACGGTCTCGTACCCCCCTTCGACGGCGGGGCGCTCGGGGCGTTGCAGCGTCGTCGTCATGTCGGGCTCCTCCTCCGCACCTCGGACGGGGCCGAATAGTAGGGGTGGAACCCTCCCGGAGGGCAGGAAACCGGGGAAAACCGGTCGACCGGCTTCAGGCTCCTTCGACCCATTCGGCGCCGCCAGGCCAATGCTCTCGCTTCCAGATGGGCGCGCGTCTCTTGAGTTCGTCGATCAGGTGGCGCGCCGCCTCAAAGGCGTCGCCCCGATGGGCGGCCGACACGGCGACGGCGACGGAGGTCTCACCGACCTCGACGAGTCCCACCCGGTGCTCCACCACCACCGAGAGCACCGGCCAGCGCTCCATCGCCTCGTCGACGATCTCTTTGAGCTTGGGCTCGACGTGCTCGCGATAGGCGTCGTACTCGAGATGGGTCACCCCTTGCTTGCCCTCCGAGTGATCCCGGGCGGTACCCAGGAAGAGGGCGGTGGCCCCGGCGTCGGGCCGGCCGACCTCCGCCAACAGCTCGCCGGGAGCGATCGAAGTCTCCGTCAAGGCAACTCGCACATGTCGGCTCGTCATGGCTGCCAACCTACCTCGCAATCCGAACGCGACCGACGGAAAGCGGGGCGTGCGCGCCTAGGCCGCCCGAGGCGGTACGTTTGGGAGGCACATGACAGACGATCTCTTCTCGCAGTTCTTCGAGCTCTTCAACCAGCCCGGGTCGGTCAACCTGAGGCTGGCCGCCGAGGTGGCCCACCATCTCACCGGCGAACGCCAACCGGTCGATCCCTGGGCGGCGGAAGAGTTCCGGGAGTTGACCCGGCTCGCGGAGTTCGAATTGGAGAAGGTGGCGCCATTCCCCGTCCGTCCCGCTCCCGACGTGGTACCCGGGGATGGTCGCGAGTTCGTCGACCGCTCCCTGGACGGAGCTCGCTACCTCGCCGAGCCGTTCGCGGACATGATCGACCTCGGGGCGGTCGGTCCCGCGGCCGAGATGCTCAAGCCGGTTGGAGCCGCCATGGCAGGGATGCAGATCGGAACCCTGCTCGGGTCGCTCGCCGGATGGGCGCTCGCCTCCTTCGACGCCGGAGTGCCCCTCGACCTGGGGACGCCGATCGTGTTCATCGTCCCCAACATCGAGGCCTTCGTGTCGGCACACGACCTGGATGCCAGGGAGGTCAGACTGTGGTCGTCTCTGAACGAGGTGACACACAGGGCGATGTTCGGGGTCCCGTTCACCCGCGAACACCTCGCCGGTCTCATCCAGACGTACGCCGACACCATCAGGACGGCGCCGACCGATCTGATGCAGCTGATGCAGGGTATGGACCCCGCCGACTTGCAGAGCGGGGCGATCGACCCCGACGCCCTTTCCTCCATGTTCGACAAGCCCGAGACACGGGCGGCGGGAGATGAGCTCAGGGCGTTCCTCGGCCTGACGATCGGCTATCGGCGGCTCCTCGTGGCCCGGGCAGCCCGAACGCTGCTGCCTTCGCTCGACCGGATCTACGCCCACCGCGACGGCGACCGCGGCCTCGGCGACCAGATGTCGGGCTCGGCGTTCGCTCCCACCTTCGTCCCGGCCGAAGCCATCGACGCCGGGCGAACCTTCTGCCGCGAAGTCGAGCGACGCTATGGACCGGAGGAACTCGACGCCGTCTTCACGCGGGAGGGTCGCTTCCCCACCGCGACGGAGATCACCGACCCGGTGGCATGGGCGGCGCGGGTGCTGCTCCCGGAGATGGGGACCTGACCGCAGGCGATCGGTCGGCTGCCGGCGGTGCGCCCCTTCTCTCTACAGTCACCTGCCAAACGACAGACATGAGAGGACTCGCTATGCCCGCCCAGATCGGAGCGCCCGCCCCGGACTTCACCCTGCGCGACACCGCTCGCAGCGAGGTGTCGCTCACCGCCTTCCGGGGCAAGAAGACGCTCGTGGTGTTCATCCCGTTCCCGTTCACCCGCACATGCGAGGCAGAGCTGTGCACCCTCCGCGACAACCTCGCGTCGCTCGCCGACCTTGACGCCGCCGTGGTGGTGGTCACCACCCACGCTCCCCCGACCAACCGGGTGTGGGCGGAACAGCAGGGGTTCGAGTTCCCGATTCTCGCCGACTACTGGCCGCACGGTGCGGTTGCCCAGGCCTACGGGTGCTTCAACGAGATGGTGGGAGCAGCTGAACGTGCCACGTTCGTGCTCGACGAGGATGGGGTCGTTCGGGACATCATCACCAGCGGCTCCCCCGGCTCCCCCCGCGAGTACACCGAGTACACCCGGGCCCTCGCCGCCATCTGAGCGGCGACCCGAGGCGCCGGCGTTCACATCCGAGCGCTTTGGCCGCGAGGTCACGGCGTGCCCCGGACATCCGGCCGTTTCCCCGTATCCGGGGGTGACAGCCTTGGGTTCGCCCTAGGGAGTGGTGTTGCTGGGAGAGTCTCCGGAGTCGGCGGCCTGGACGTCGGTGTCGTCACTCGAGCCTTCGGCGACGCCTTTGCGAAACTCCTTGGCCGAGGCACCCAGCGACCGGGCGAGCTCGGGCAGTTTGCGTGCCCCGAAGAGCAACACCAGCACCACCAGAATGATGATCAGTTCTTGGCCTCTAGGCATGAAGTCAGCTTCCTCCTCGAACGCATCTTACCGGCAGTGCCGACAAACGGACCGGGCGCAGCCCCAACGTGGCACGTGGCGGGGAGGCGGGTGGCGGGTGGTGGGCCCCGGGTCCGAGGTCGAAGCCGCGTCCCCCAGGGTGCGACTCGAGGCTCGCGCCTCGGGACTCGAGACTTGAGACGTGGGACTCACCCCAGCGACACCGCCTCGACGAACTTCTGCAGACGCTCGCGGGTGATGAACCGGATCCGGGGCTCGCGCCGCTCCATGTCGTAGATGTCGAAGGGGCCGTACTTCTCCGAGACGTACATGCCCCGCTCGGCGCCGGACGCCTGGAACTCGAAGAGGAACCGGCGCAGGTCTTCCTGGCTGATCTCGGGGTGATCGCCGGGCGCGTACGAATCCTCCCGGATGAACGTCGAAGCCCCCGCTTTGGTTGCGGTGTAGGTTCCGCCGGCCAGGCCGGGCGTGACCTGATATCCCACCAGCCCCAGCATGCCGGTGACGAGCTGGCCGGCCGACATCTTCTCGGGGTCGATGCCCTGGGCGCGGAGGCCCAGATCCACCGCCTTGGGGAGCCGCACCAGGGACCCCACCCGCTCCAACGCATCCTCGGGGACGCGGGCGACCGTCTCGACGTGCATGTCGGGCTTCGCCTCTGCGTCGTAGGCGTGGTCGAGGAAGGACCGTTCGAGGGGGTCGGTGGCGATCGAGGTCAGGTTCAGCATCGAGGCGCCGGTCATTGGGGGAGGCAGCTCTCCCGGCGTTGCGAGAGACGCCCGCCCCATCGTCACCGGATTCTCTGTCGAACCGGCGATGGCCACCACCGCCGTCACGTCGGACATCGGAAGGGTGTGCCGCTTTTCCCGAACGACTTCGACGGCCTCGTTCACCAGCAGCTCTGCCAGCACCGGGTCGGGATCGTCGGGGACGGGGACCGAGAAGCGAACCCGCGCCTCTTCGCCGACGACGTGCATCTCGGCCACAGGCGGGCGCGGGTGCACGACGTCGATCTCGTCCGGCTCGGGCTGTTTGCGGCCCCGACCCGGGCGAGCCGGTGCCCCCCCATCCTGCACCTCGGGACGTTGCCGGCGCAGGAACAGGGCGACCGCGCCCAGGATGACCGCCAGGATGATGATCGGTCCAGCAAGTTCCACGATGCTCCCCTACGTGAGACGGCTTGACGCAGTGTACGAGCGGGGGTGCCGAATCGTCAGATCCGAGCGGCACATCCGCCGATCGAACGGATCAGGAGGCCTGTCGGGCCGAGATCATCCGCTCACGGCGCACGCGCCGCCGCTCGCGCTCGGACATGCCACCCCAGATACCGAACTTCTCGCCATTGACGATGGCGTATTCGAGGCAGTCGGTCCGCACCTCGCAGGCACCGCAGATCGACTTGGCACGACGCGTGGATGCCCCCCGTTCCGGGAAGAACAGATCGGCGTCGGCGCCACGGCAGTTGGCGTAGTCCTGCCACAGGAGCTGATCCACCGCCAGGGCCTCTATCAGCTTGCTGTGCATCCCGGGAGTCCCCTCACATCGATGTAATTACACGAACGTGAGCATGCCAGACGGCGCGCGCGGCGTCAACCCCAAACGCATGAACCGAGGTGGCCCATCAGGCGTGACGGGATCGGATCCATCCGGCGATCCGATCCTCCCTCACGTCACACGTCACACGTCCCCACGTCACACGTCCCCACGTCACACGTCACACGTCACACGTCGCACGTCACAGGCCGACCCAACCCGAAACGTCGTCCCCAGGCCGGGTGGCGCCGACACTCGGGACTTTCGCCCCGGGAGCTTGGCTTCGGGTTGGCGATCGACGCGGCATAATCGGGCCTTCGAACTCGAACGAGAGGGACCTCAGTGACAGCCACCGCTCCCCCAGGGTCGGCCCGGAAGACGCCGTGGGCCGTGGATTTCTACCGATCGGCGGTCGGCAAGAAATACACGATGGCCATCACGGGCATCGTGTGGATGGGCTATCTGGCAGCCCACACGATCGGCAACCTGAAGGTGTACATCGGATTCCTCCCGGCCGAAGGCGACTACGAAGTCGACATCTACGGCGAGGCGCTCAGGTCGCTCCTCTTCCCGATCTTCCCCGAGCACGTGGTGCTGTGGCTGCTCCGGGTGATCATCATCCTGGCACTGGTCATTCACGTCCACGCCGCCTACAGCCTGACTGTGATGAACCGCAAGGCGCGCACGGTGTCCTACCAGGGTCCCCGCGAATACCTGGTCGCCGACTACGCCAGCCGGACCATGCGCTGGTCCGGCGTGCTGGTGCTGCTCTTCGTGCTGTGGCATCTGGCCGACTTCACCTGGGGAGTGGCCCCGTTCGCCCCCGAGGCCTGGGAGCACGGCCAGGTCTACGCCAACTTCGTCGCCTCGTTCTCACGGGTGCCCGTGTCGATTCTCTACATCGCCGCCAACGTCGCACTCGGATCGCACCTCTATCACGGAGCCTGGTCGCTCTTCCAGAGCCTGGGGGCCAACAACCCGCGGTTCAACCCGTGGCGGCGCTACTTCGCCATCGCCTTCGCCGGGGTGATCGTCGTCGGCAACATCAGCTTCCCGATCGCCGTGCTCAGCGGCCTGATCTCGCTCTGAGGAGGACCACATGAGCATCACTCTCGACGCCAAGATCCCCGACGGTCCGCTGGCCGACAAGTGGGACAACCACAAGTTCAACGTCAAGCTCGTCAACCCGGCAAACAAGCGCAAGTACCGGGTCATCGTGGTCGGGACCGGCCTCGCCGGCGCCGCGGCCGCCGCCACCCTCGGCGAGCTCGGCTACAACGTGGATGTCTTCACCTTCCACGACAGCCCCCGCCGGGCGCACTCGATCGCCGCCCAGGGCGGGATCAACGCCTCGAAGAACTACCACAACGACGGTGACTCGGATTTCCGTCTGTTCTACGACACCATCAAGGGCGGCGACTACCGCAGCCGCGAGGCGAACGTGTACCGCCTGGCCCAGGTGTCCGGGAGCATCATCGATCAGTGCGTCGCCCAGGGAGTCCCCTTCGCCCGCGAGTACGGGGGCCTGCTCGACAACCGTTCGTTTGGCGGCGCACAGGTCTCGCGCACGTTCTACGCACGGGGACAGACCGGCCAGCAGTTGCTGCTCGGCGCCTACTCCGCCCTGATGAAGTCGGTGCAGGCGGGCAACGTCCGCCTGCACACCAAGATGGAGATGCTCGACGTGGTCCTCAAGGACGGCCACGCCCGGGGAATCGTCACCCGCCACCTCGGCACCGGCGAGGTCAGGTCCTGGTCGGCGCACGCCGTGGTGCTGGCGACCGGCGGATACTCCAACGTCTACTACCTGTCGACCAACGCCATGAACTGCAATGTGACGGCGGCGTGGAGGGCGCATCGCAAGGGGGCTCTGTTCGCCAACCCGTGCTACACCCAGATCCACCCGACCTGCATTCCGCAGTCGGACGAGTTCCAGTCGAAGCTCACCCTGATGTCCGAGTCGCTGCGCAACGACGGACGGATCTGGGTCCCGAAGAACCCGGACGACACGCGGCCTCCCGGCCAGATCGCGGAGAGCGAGCGCGACTACTACCTCGAGCGCATCTACCCCTCGTTCGGCAACCTGGCGCCGCGTGACGTCTCGTCCCGGGCGGCAAAGCGGATGGTCGACGCCGGCCACGGCGTCGGACCGCTCCGCAACGGCGTGTATCTCGACTTCCACGAGGCGATCGAGCGCCTGGGAGCAGACGTCGTCGAAGCCCGCTACGGAAACCTGTTCGAGATGTACGAACGGATCACCGACGAGGATCCGTATCAGGTGCCCATGCGGATCTACCCGGCCCCCCACTACACGATGGGCGGACTGTGGGTGGACTACAACCTGATGACCACCATCCCCGGTCTGTATTGTCTCGGCGAGGCCAACTTCTCCGACCACGGGGCCAACCGGCTGGGCGCATCGGCGTTGATGCAGGGGCTCGCCGACGGCTACTTCGTACTCCCCGCCACCATCAGCGACTACCTGGCGGGCTATCTGAACGCCCCGCTCGTTCCCACCGACGACCCCGTGTTCGTCGAGGCCGAGACGGAGGTCAACGACCAGATCAACCGGTTCCTCTCCAGCCGGGGGACCCGCACCGTCGACGACTTCCACCGCCGGCTGGGCCGGATCGTGTGGGACGCCTGCGGCATGGCCCGCAACGACGCCGGGCTCCGCAAGGCGATCAGCGACATCCCGGCGCTGTACGAGGAGTACCGGAACGACGTGAAGGTGCTGGGCTCGGGCGATTCGGTCAACCAGTCGCTGGAGAAGGCCGGCCGGGTGGAGGACTTCTTCCAGCTGGCCTCGCTCATGTGCTACGACGCCCTGCAGCGCGAGGAGTCGTGTGGCGGCCACTTCCGCGAGGAGTTCCAGACCGAGGAGGGCGAAGCGGTCCGCAACGACGACGACTTCGCCTACGTGTCGGCCTGGGAATGGACCGGACCGGGCAACGAGCCGGCGCTCCACCGCGAAGACCTGGCGTTCGAAAACGTGACGCTGCAGACGAGGAGCTACAAGTGAGGCCGGCGGCGCTGCTGCCGGCAGCCATCAGCGATCAGCCATCATCGATCAGCCGGGGAAGGGTGTGGACATGAACGTCACCTTGCAGATCTGGAGACAGGCGGGGCCGAACGCCCCCGGTGAGTTCAAGACCTACATGGTCGGCCACATCGAACCCGAGATGTCGTTCCTCGAGATGCTCGATGTGCTCAACGAGCGGCTCACGATCGACGGAGAAGAACCGGTCGTGTTCGACTCCGACTGCCGTGAGGGCATCTGCGGCACCTGCGGCCTCATGATCAACGGCCAGGCGCACGGACCGCAGCTGGGGACCGCCACCTGCCAGCTCCACATGCGCACGTTCAACGACGGCGACACCATCACCGTCGAGCCGTGGCGCGCCACCGCCTTCCCGATCATGAAGGACCTCATGGTCGACCGCGAGGCGATGGACGGCATCATCCAGTCGGGCGGCTACATCTCGATCCCCACCGGGTCCGCGCCGGATGCCAACGAGATCCCGGTTCCCCTGCCCGTGGCAGAGACCGCGATGGACGCCGCCGCCTGTATCGGGTGCGGAGCCTGCATCGCCGCCTGCCCCAACTCGGCCGCCAACCTGTTCACTGCCGCCAAGGTCGCCCAGCTGAACGTGTTGCCGCAGGGTCAGGCCGAGCGCTGGGATCGGGTGACGGCGATGGTCGACACCATGGAGCAGTTCTTCGGCTCCTGCACCAACCACGGCGAGTGCGAGAAGGCGTGTCCGAAGTCGATCTCCATCGACTTCATCGCCCTCATGAACCGCGACTACGTCAAGGCGAAGTTCAAGAACCGGAGGCTGGTCAGCCAGAGAGGCTGACCGGCCACCGGCCGATCAGCCTCGTCTCGCGCGTCGGCGCCGGGCGCCGCGCTGTGGCTCATCCCGGTACTAGTCACCAGTGCCGCCCAGAAGAGGCGGCCCGCCGTCGTTCCCCGCCCTCACCGGCTGGTCACCGCCACACCGGACCCTCCCTCGCCCGGGGTGGCCGGGCCGGATCTCCTGTTCCGACAGGCAGATTCGGGACGGTGCCGGATACGGCGCCGTGGCCGGGCATCTCGAATACCGCCATCTGGTGACTAGTCCTCAGGCAGGGCTTCCCAACCCTCCTCCAGAATTTCGCCCCAAATGCCGTCTGGATCCTTGTACCGACAAGAGGGGAACCGGGGGTCTTCGCCTTGTATCGACCCGCCGCGATGCCCCGCATCGCCAGGTGAACCCGCATGGGTCGCAAGACCCATTGCGCGACGACCACTCTGTGTGACGCTGATACCACGGATCGTGGGCACGGTCCGGGGGTAACACAGGGCGAAATGGGAGTGGGACGATGAGGACGCATCGACGTCGGGCGGCGAGCGTATGGCGCAAGCGGGCACACGACGACCGGGGGGCAGCTCTCGTCGAGATGGCATTGGTGATGCCGCTTCTGTTGCTTCTCGTGGTGGGAATCTGGGCGACCGCCCGGGCATTCAACGTGAAGAACACGATGGATCACGCCGTCCGCGAGGCGGCGCGCTACGGCGCCACCGTCGACCCGTGGGATTCCGGCGCCGCACCCGATGCGGTGCGGGCACTCATCGACGCCGAGCTGTCTGCGGCGGCGATCGTCACCTCCGACGTCGACACCGTGTGCATCGTGCAGGTCCTGGAGACCGATGACGGCTGTGACCTGGCGGGGACCCCGCAGGTCACGAACGCACCCACCGACCAGGTGGTGGTGAAGATCGAGTACCCGGACTATCAGCTCGACTTCATCTTCTTCTCCACCTCGGTGAACCTCCAGTCCTCCGCCATCGCCAGGTGGGAATCATGAGAAAGGATCGCGAACGGGGAGCGACCGCGCTCATCGTCGCCGGCGCACTGCTCTTCCTGCTCGGGTCGGCTGCGCTGGCGGTAGACGTGTCCGGCTTCTATCAGACGGCTCGAACCGACCAGACCACCGCCGACCTCGCCTGCCTGGCAGGCGTGAGGGAGCTGCCAGACAACCCAGCTGCGCTGAACATGGCGGCCACCTACGCCCGGCTCAACTGGCCGGCGATGAGCTCTGCCGGCCTGGTGATGCTCACCTCGCAGTCGGCCACTCTCGACGATGGAAACGGGAACACCATCTTCTTCGAGGCGGGCTACGGCGGACAGGCCGATCGGATGCGGGTCACGGTGAGCGAGGCCTCGGAGACCCGGTTCGGTCGAGTGCTCGGCACCGACAGCGTCCAGATCACCCAGGAGGCAATCTGCTCCGGTTCCCCCGGCGGCGGCATCGGAGCGCTCCCGTTCGGGGTCCTGCCGGGCGGGTTCGAGGGCGGGGTCTTCGGGCCCAACCCCTGTGGACAGAACACCGGCAACTGCGGAGCACTGGACCTCCCCAGGGACTCGATGGGAGCCGGCGCCGACACGACCGAGGAAAACATCGCCGAGGGAGCCGAGCGGCTCCTGACCACCCATCTCGGCCCCGAGGGAACGACCTACTTCGACCCGGACGCCGGCACTTCCATCGCAACGGTGGAGTGCACGTCGGTCAGCGACGGACAGACCTGTTCGGTGGCGAACACGAAGACCGGCGTCAATGCCGGCAAGCTCGGCGCCGGATTCCGGCGACTGCTCGAGACGACCGACACGAACTGTGGCGAGTTCGTCTCCGGCACCCGGCTCGACTGCAGCACCGTCGACGACATTCTCCCTCCTGCTGACCAGCAATCGCTGGACGAGGCAAACTCGGGGAGTCTCCCGCCCAACTGGACTGCCGGCGACAAAGCGGGTTTCGAATCCCTGTTCGGGCCGTGGGGTGACATCGACAGTTCCTGGATCTACTACGACGGCGAAGAAGTCGACTGCACCAGCCCCCGGCTGGCCATCGTGCCGGTGGTCGCCTACGACCTCGACTGGGATCTGGACGACGTCAACCCCGGCTGGCCCACCGGGAAGAAGGACATGAAGGTGGTCGGACTACTCAACGTGATCATCACCGAGCCGTTCACCGCCGCCGACTTCGAGCCGGGCGGCGCTCTCAAGCACGCGGCCGTGCAGGTGGTGTGGTTCGGGCCCAACGCGACCTGCTCGGACGGCCAGCCGATAGGGGTCTACAACGGGGTTCCCTACACGCCGACCTCCACGGGAGTCAAGCTGGTCTCCGGCTGAGCCAGGGGAACGAGGTGTGGGGCGGACGGGATCGGTCGTCCGCCCCACACCCCTCTTGAAGGAACGCCGATCACCGATACCCTGTCGACGGGGATGAGGCCCTCGGGGGGCATCCGAATTCACCGCAGGTGAAGGAGAGGGATGCATGAGGGAACGGGGAACCCTGTGGCACGGCCGTGAGCGCGGAGCCTCGGTGGTCGAGTTCGCAGTGCTCGCACCGGTGTTGCTGCTTCTGGTGCTCGGGATGGTCGAGTTCGGCTGGCTGTTCGGCCAGTTCAACGACGTCAGACACGGCGCCCGCGAAGGCGCCCGCTACGCAGCGGTGAACGGCGGCGACGAAACCACCATTGCCGATCGGGTGTGCCAGTCGATGGACGGCCTGGACGCAGGGATGACGCTGATCACCGTCACGGTCGCCGAGTTCGAGTCGAACGGAACGGCCGGGATCCAGCGGGGTGACACCGGCACCCTGCAGGTGACGGCGGACGTGTCCGGTCTGAGCAGCGTTCCGCTGATAAGCGGATTCCTCCCCAGCCGGCTCAGTTCGACCGTCGAGTTCCGGATGGAACAGGACCCCGACCGGTGGGCGCCGGCCACCATCGCCAGGGCGACCTGCCCATGAAGCGACGGGAGCGGGGGGCATCGGCGCTGTTCATCGCCGTCGGGATGATGCTGTTCCTCGGCATGGCGGCCATGGCGGTCGACGTCGGTTCTGGGTTCGCCGAACGGCGCCAGGCCCAGTCGGCAGCCGACTTTGCCGCCCTCAGCGCCGTCCAGTTCTCCAACCTCGACTCGGGCACTCCGCCGGAGTGCGCCCATCCGAGCATCACTGGAGACGCCGTCGAGTTCGCCAAATGCCGGGGGGCGGTGGAGGCGATGGCGGTTGCCCAGGCCAACCTGGCGGGATTCACCCTCGACTGGGCGACCTGTGTCGACCCCGACCCGGCTAGAGCCGCCCTGTACCCGGAGCTGCCGACGGTGCTGATCGGGGGAATCCCCACCGAACTCGAATGCATCCGGTATTCGGGCAACTCGGTGTCGGTCACCCTGGAGTCGCGGGTGGTGGTTCCCACGCTCGACGTCCCCACCACCTTCGCCCGGGTGATGGGGTTCCAGTCCATGGCGGTGACGGCTCCCGCCGAGGCGACCGGCGAGATCGACCTGCGCCGCGATGTCCTCCCCTTCGCCATCCCGGCCGATCACAGTTCGTCGTACGAGTGCCTGAAGACCGGGCCCAACCCGGACTGGGGGGTATGCAAGAACCTGGGCGGCAACGGCAACTTCGGGTATCTCGACATTCCCACCTACGGGGTTCCGGCGCTCGGCACGACCTCAGACAACTGCAACCCGACCAACGGAAGCCTCGTGTCGAACATGGTGCGGGGCATCGACCACGAGCTGGGAGAACACCCGACCGGTGCGGCCGCCAATCCCCCCCAGAGCAACCGGGCCCGTCGAGACGAAGACGGCATCGACACCGCCGTCCGCCAGTTCGTCTGTCCGCTCACCGAGGGCCGTGCCAACGAGGTGAAGGTCCAGACCGGCGTGGTCGCCGGCGATTTCGAAGACGGGCTGATCTGGGGGTTCGGGCCCGGCGAGCGCGGGCGGCTGTGGGATGACTCCGGCCTGGTGGTGCGTGCCGCAGGTGGCGGAGATCCCGCTACCACCTTCGATGACCGGCCCCTGTGGGACTTCCTCGCCCCCAACCCGGGACGTTGCCCTCACACAGGGAACTCCGTGGTGGACTCCACAGAGTCCATGATCGACTGCATCGATGACTGGGATCCGGACCAGCTGGAACCGATCATCTTCGACGACGCGATCAAGGATGCAGAGCGACTCGCCCTCGCCCCCAGACTGTGGACGGCGTTCGGCCCGGGTCAGTGGTATTTCGTCGAAGACCTGCCGCCGGTGTACCTCGACACGTCGTACTTCGGCTGCAACGCCACCGGATGCAACATCGTCCACGTTCCGGGGATCAGCGCGGGGGCGACCGGCGCCTGTCCGACGGTGCCGACCAGCACCGGCTCGGAGCCGCCCGACCTGCCGTGTGGGATCGGCGGCCCCCACAGCCTGAACCTGTCGGCGATCACCGCCTACATCCTCGACGCCCGCATGTTCACCGAACACGCCCTCGCCGGCACCAGGGGGGAGCTCTCCAACCTCGCCCTCACCCGCTGACCGGTCGCTCCGGCCCGAGATTTGGTACGCTCCAGTCAACAGGGGTGGGGGCCTCGGGTTGTCGTCCGTCGGCCCTATGATCACTCCTCTAGGCAGAGGGGCTCGATGCGAACGCGTGTGGGGAGATCACGGGACCGGGAAGGCGGCGCCGCGCTGGTCGAATTCGCGATTCTGATGCCGCTGTTGCTACTACTGCTGTTCGGAATCTGGACGGTGGCACGCGCCTGGAATGTGAAGACGACGATGGACCACGGGGTTCGGGAGGCGGCTCGCTACGGGGCAACCGACCCCACGTCCACAGCCATGCTGAACATTGCCGAAGGTGAACTCGCTGCGTCATCGATTGCCTGGGGTGACATCACAGTGACATGCGCGACACGCATCTCGGGGCTCTCGAGTGGCGGAGCCGGTTGCATCACGGACGATACGGTCGATCCGACAACTGATGATCGTGTTCAAGTCGTCCTCGAGTGGCAGGACTACCCACTCAGTTTCCTGTTCTTCGACATCGGCGTGGATCTCACAGCTCGGGCGGTCGCTCGCGTCGAGCCCGGAGTGCCCGGACCATGAAGGCTGTTGCGCCCCGATCCGAGACCGGGGCCTCGGCGCTTCTGATCGCGGTTTCCATGCTGTTTCTTCTGGGAGCTGCGGCTCTCGCAGTGGATTCGTCGGGCTTCTTCAACCAGGCGAGAGGACAGCAGCGAGCAGCCGACCTGGCTTGCCTGGCAGGC
>DATCZS010000084.1:0-3545 GCA_036525795.1 Acidimicrobiia bacterium
TTTCCCGACGTCGGCGTCCTCGTCCTGTCCCAACACGTCGAAACCGAGTATGCCGTCGAGCTCCTCCGAGATACACGCGGGAGGGTCGGTTACCTGCTCAAAGACCGTGTCACCGATCCCGGGGAGATTCTCGACGCATTACGCAGAATCTGCGAGGGCGAAACGGTCGTCGATTCCGACCTGGTGGCACGGCTTCTCGGTCGACGCCGCGAATCGTCCCCCCTCGACTCACTGACCAGGCGTGAACGTGACGTCCTCGCTGCGATGGCCGAGGGCCGTACCAACCAGGGGATCGCAGAAGCGCTCTTCATGAGCCCCAAGACCGTTGAGACCCACACCAGGTCGATATTCCAGAAACTCGATCTCCTTTCAGGGGATGACTACCACAGAAGAGTCGTTGCGGCCGTCACCTGGCTACGCGAGCAGTAGCTCTCCGCATCGGTCGCCCTCGTGGAAAGGGCTGATTGTCACACGACACAGCCGCCCCCAAACTGCACACGACTGCCGGTCTGTGGGGGCCTGCGTGGTCCGACCTGCGGGTTGGCGGCTATCGGCTTTCGAGGATTGTCTTCAACTTCCGCACGTCCTTGCGGTTGAAGCGTCGTGCCATCACCCCGAAGAGGGGACCCAGAAGCCGCATTCCACCCGTTGGCCTCACATTGGCCTCGAGAGTGAATCTTGTGCTGTCCCCAGCCTGCTGGCAGATGTAGCCGCCCGAACCTTCGAGTGGGCCTGAATCGAACGTCCACCGGGCCAGCCCACCGGGTTCGTACTGGACTGTCGTCCAGGCAGCGATCATGTCACGACCGTTGGCTGAGACACGATCAAACCCCGTGGTGCCTACCCCTAGAGGAGGATCTGAGGTGTAGGCGGCCTCGACGATGTTGGTGCGCCACTCGGCATCGTGCGATACCTGCATGACATAGTCGAACACCTCAACCGGAGACCTCTCAATGACGATTGTTGCCGACTGGTCCATGGCCAATCAATACGGGTCACTCGACCAGGACACTAGGGCCAACGGTCAGAGCCGCCCCTGACGGCACATATGTATGGCGGTCAGAATGGCGCGGTGAGAGGGGTCGGTAGAAGGTTCGAGTAGTGACGAAAGCCGAGGCACTCGGAGACCCTCCGATCCTCAGTGGGGAGAGGTACCACCTCAGCTACGAAGCTGCGTCACGGATCGCTTCACGCGCTGTCTGCCACTCGCTTGGGCTCTTGTCGGGCCCCATCGCTTCGGCGTCGCCGGAAGTCGCAATCGAATGGAGCTCGCTGTGGAGTTGCTGCTCCGTGAGCGAGCTGAGCCGGCGGAATTGCACGGCTGCCTTGCGCTCTCGTTCGCGCGCGAGCTCAGGCGCTTTGGCCCCGGAGCGCCGACTTCGGTGTCCGGCCAGTGATTCGGATCAGGCGATGCCCGTCGTCCTCGCCCGCCACACCTGAGCCCTATCCGGCGAGGCGGATCGCCTCCTCGGCGATGACATCGGGGGCCTCCCAATTGAGGGAATGGCCCATGTCCTCCAACGTGACGAGGCGGGAACCGCTGATCCCCTTGTGGAGATCGGCGGTGTGGAACGGCGGCGTGGTCTTGTCGAGTGTTCCGATCACCACTGTGGTGGGGAGGTCGAGTTCGCCGAGACGGTCGTAGCGGTTCTCGTTCACCATCGCCTCGAGGATGGGGATGAGCTTGTCGTGGCCGGTGTTCCGGAAGCCGGGGGCGAAGCCGTCCACCATGCCTTGCTCGAAGCCCTTCCCGACGAGCGATTTGGTGAACGCCGTTGCGACCAACGGGATCCCCAGCAGTCGAATGAGGATGCCCGACTTGATCAACGGGATCTGCATGCGGTTCTGCAGGCTCTTGTGCGCCACGTTCCCCGCGAAGGTCGCCATCAGCAGGAGGCCCTTGACCCGACTGACTGCCTCGTGACCGGACAGCAGGAACGCAATCGAGAGGAACCCGCCCATCGAGTGTCCGACGAGCACGCCGTCGCTGACGTCGTGCGCATCGAGCACGGCCGCGTAGTCCGAGGCCATCTGGGCGGTGCCCACCCCCTCGGACCCCACCGTCGAGCGACCGTGGCCCCGCTGGTCGAACGCCACCACACGTAGTCCCGCATCGACGAGTCGGTCGGCAACGTCGTTCCACGGGTCGGCGTTGAACCCGTATCCGTGGGCGAGCACCACGGTCCGGTCCCCCGACCCCGCAGTGACCGTGTGGATCTCAGCGCCGTCGGGACTCGTCACGGTGGTCGCTTCACCCTGCATCGGGCGTGCGTAGTCGGGCATGGATGGCTCCTCTCTCCTGGAGCGACCGTAGCACTGGTGAGAGGGCCCGGGCGTTTTGGACCCGCCTCTTCTGTCGCAGCGGCTTAGCGATGCTGCAAGCAGAGGTCAGTGGTTCGATTGCAGTGGCGCCCAATCCGGAGTCCCCTGTAGGCGCTGTGACTTTCGACCCTTTCCGCCAATGATGTGATTCGCGCGGGTATGTTCCAGCAGTTCGCCGGAAGAACTACCGGAGGTTGAATACCGCATCGCCGTTGAGCATGTCGCCCAACCCTTTGGTCTCTTGAGGTGCCCTTGGGGGCCCGTCTCGGGGACTGTCGACACCAGTCGGTCGGACTGGGGTCTGATTCCGGCGGACCGAGCGATGGAGGTGTGATGAGAAGCGCGAGGACCACGGCGAGTCGAACGGTCATCGGTCCGGCGCTCCCGTGCCCCGCAAGCGATCGGAAGTCGAGGTTTCGAAGGAAACTCCTCCCCCTCGCACACACCCCGAAGTCGGGTTGGGGGGCATCCCCCATGTTCAGGGTGGTCATCCTTGAGCACACTGGCCGCATGAAACCGCCGTCGACGATGCGGCTCCCGGTGGAGTGACCGATGGACTTCGTGATCTGCCACCACTGCCTGGAACTCGTCACCCCCGACGAAGACCGCTGTCCCGCCTGCGGAAATGTCATCCACCCCGCGGCCCGCGGCATCACTGTCGCCCAATTCGGGAACGAACAGGCTCGTCTTCGAGCCCAGTCGAGGTACCCGAAGCTGACTCGCGAAACAGCCGCACTTCGGCGTGCGTGGGTTGACAGCCCCGACTCTTTGAGTCCCATCGCCAGGACCATCGACGGCAGCGAACTGGCCATCATCAGCCGTTTCCTCGAGGATGCCCGGGACGCCGGAATCGTCGATGAGGCCACCCTGCAACGGTTGGCGACGCTAGCGGTAAACCAGCACCTGGCTGCGCCGCCGGCCCCGTCGGAGGAATCGACCGAGCCGTCCGTGGCGCCGCCACCGGCCGCCGCCGAACCCGAACCTCCACCCATTTCGGAGTTCCCGCGGTCGTTCCAGCATGCAACCTCGAGGTTCACGCGTCCGCCGATCACGCCGCCGCCGCCCAGCCCTGCCGAACTCGAGCCTCCGGAACCGGAAGCGCTCTTCCCTGAGCCGGTTCCGCCGTCGGCAGCCCGCGTGACGACACCAGAGTCGGACCTGCCCTCTTCCGTCGAAGCCGAGACTCCACCTGCCCCTCCTGCACCCCCGCCCGAGCCGGGACC
>DATCZS010000085.1:0-20337 GCA_036525795.1 Acidimicrobiia bacterium
GGCTGGCGGAGGGCAGCTACACGCTGGTGCTGAACCCGGACGGCGGCTCGGACCGGCCCCGCACCCTCGACATCCCGTTCACCGTCGCCGAAGCGGGCGACGCCGTGTCCGTGCCGTCCGCCGACGCGAACCGCATCGCCCTCGACGTGGTTGCGTTCGCCCAGGGATCGACCCTCCCGCCGGCTCTCGCCGAAACCGTCCTCCTGCGACTCGGCAATCAGGAAACCTTGACGAGGACCGGAACCGACTTGGCGGACCGCGCCAACTGGGTGATCGACGCCGCCGATTTCGAGGGATTCGCCGGCCCGTTCGATCCGCTCGGCGTCATCGCCGCACGGCCGGAGGTGACGGTATCCGAAGGGCCGATCCCCCACTGCGCCGCTCCCCCGATCGACTGGTGGCCCGGCGCCGACCTGGCCCGCCCCCAGATCAACCTGGAACCGGTCGGGATCGACAGCTGCATCCAGTGGTACGCCGTCGTCCTGCGGGTCAACGCATCCGGCGAGATCCAGGAGATCATCCTCGACCTCTTCGGCCCGTGAGACTGGGGGGAGAGAAGAGCCCCCCTCCCCGCCTACGGCGGGACTCCCCCCAAGAGGGGGAGAAACACGACCGTCTCCTCCCCCCTCGGGGGAGGTGGCTCGAGCCGAAGGCGAGAGACGGAGGGGGCACCACCACACCCCAACAGCCCCCCACCCCGCCTACGGCGGGACTCCCCCCAAGAGGGGGAGAAACAGCCCCCCTTCGGCACGCGAAGAACCCCGCCCTGGGGGCGGGGTTCTTCGAATCACACCTGAGAGACGGTGACGGTGCGACTGCACCGCTCTGGTGGGACCAGATCCAGAGATCTCAGAGGCTGGTGGTCCGAGTTGGAGTCGCCACCTGAAGAGAGTGGCGCCTCGGTAGCGAGCGCCACTCAGCGCTCGGCCACCTCCAGAGTCCCGAAACTACTACCCAACTAGGACCACCTCCTTTCTCTGGTAGCAGCGATTCAACCACGAAATCCCCGAAAAGGAAGCGAATTCCCGCCTTCCGGAATTCGCTTCGCGGGCGGTCGGCGCCGTAGCTTCCGGGGGTGTTCACGGTGGTCGAACTGATGGCGGCGTCGTTGGTGGCGTTCGGTGCTGCGGCGCTGCAGGGATCGGTCGGGTTCGGGTTCGCCATCATCTCGGTCCCCGTGCTCAGCCTCGTCGACCCGCGCTTCGCCCCGATCCCGGTCCTGATCGTCACCATGGGCCTCGCCTCGCTCTCCCTCGTGAGGGAGCGGCGTCACCTCGACTTCGACGGCGTCGGATGGATCATCGCCGGACGCATCCCGGGTGCGGTCGCCGGAGCGTGGATCCTCACCATCGTCTCGCGCCGCACGCTGTCGATCGTCATCGCCGGTGTCGTGGTCGCGGCGGTCGCCGTCCTGGCGAGCGGGACGTCCATCGCCCTCAACCGGCGCAACCGCGTGCTGGCCGGGATCGTCTCCGGCTTCACCGGGGCGTCCGCCGGCATCGGCGGCCCGCCGCTGGCACTCCTCTATCGGTCGGCGGCGGGAGGCACCGTGCGCTCCAGCCTGGGTGCGATCTTCACCGTGGGGATCGCCATCAACCTCGTGATCCTCGGGGTGGCGGGAGCGATGACCCTGGGAGACTGGCAGGCGGCCGCATCGATCGCGCCGGCCGCACTGGTGGGCTTCGGGCTGTCGTCGGCGGTCACGCATCGATTCGATGGACGATTGCTGCGCCGATCGATTCTGGCGGTGGCCGGCCTCGCCGGAGCCCTCCTCCTGTTCACCTCGCTCGCCGGGTGAGCATCACACCACCCGGTTGACCCATTCGCCTTCTCCGCGGAGGGCAGCCAGGTTGGCGCGGAACATCTCGGCCAGCCTCGGGCCGTACATCGGTGAGAGACCGGCGGTGTGAGGGGTGAGCACCACACGGGGATTGCTCCACAGCGGCGAGGTCTCGGGCAGCGGCTCGTGTTCGAACACGTCGAGTCCCGCTCCGCGCAGACCGCACTCCTCGATCGCCCACACCAGGTCGGACTCGGCGACGACCGTGCCGCGGCCGACGTTGACGAACCAGCCATTGCCGAGCGCCTTCAGCACTTCGCGGTCCACGATCCCCCGCGTCGCCTCGGTCTCCGGCAGCACCGCCACGATCACGTCCGCCTGCCCGGCCAGTTCGACCAGGCCCTCCGGGGAGCGCACCTCGTCGGCCACGCCGGTGTAGCCCCCGACGTTCTGTTTGACGCCGACGACCCGCATGCCCCACGCCGCCGCCCTCCGGGCGATCTCCTCGCCGATGGTTCCGAGGCCGAGCACGAGCATGGTCTTGCCGGTCAGCTCCTCGTTCATGTGCGGGCGCCAGGTGGCGGTGGTGGCGTTGCGGGTCGAGACGCCGATTCCCCTGGTCAGGGCGAGAAGCAGGGCGAACGCGTGCTCTGCAACCGGGACCACGTGCACCCCGCTCGCAGAGGTCAGGACGATTCCCCTGTCGGAGAGCTCCGGGAGGGGGAACTGGTCCACCCCTGCCGAGATCGACTGGATCCACCGCATCCGCGGGGCGTAGTACTCGTCACGCCACACCCAGGTAACGAGCACCTCACACGTGTGTAGCGCCTCGTCGAGATCCTCGAGCGTCGGCACGGCAAGGTCGATCCCGTCGATCGCGGCGAAGGCGTCGGCCACCCCGCGAGGGTGACGAGGATGGACGACGACCCGTACCGGACCGGTCATTCCGGACCGAAGATCGCGTCGAGCGAGGCACCCACCGCGTCGAAGAACCCGTCCGCCGCCCACACGAAGACGATGAGCATCACCGCGATACCGGCCAGCAGGAACAGCGATCTCATCCGGTACAGCAGACGCTGACCGGGGTCTTCGACGTACGACCGGGCCTGGACCGGCGCCGGTGCGGTCGCGGACGGGCTCGCCGTCGGGCGCGACCCGGTCGACCTGCGTCGCAGGAGGGAACGGGCCGACTCCAACCATCGGACGGCGCCGGACAGCGATCCCTTCTTGGGTGAGGGCGAACGATGGTTCCCCCGCCGCCCGGCCGAGGCGCTGGGCGGTGAGTCGTCGCCCGGCAGGGGTGAGACGGGCGTCACACCCGCACCGGCCGGAGCCGCCGGTTGCGCTGTGGGGGCGGGCGTCCGCACCGGGCCGCCGAGGGCGGTCGGGGCGATCTCGGACAGGGACTGCTCGAGGGTCCGGGTGGTTCGAGGACCGGGCAGGGTCACGCCGGCGGCGGTGAACACCGACCGCTCCTCCAGGCCCAGCACGGCGGCGAGAGAACTCAGCACCGAGGTCTCGTCGGGGATCGTGTGGCCGCGTTCCCACGCCCGAACGATCGACGGCGATCGACCGACCAGATCGGCGAGGCGCGTGTGAGAGAGACCGAGTTTCTCACGGGCGCCACGGATCATTCCCCCGAACTCGGAACCGGACACGAGATAAGAGGATACAGAGACCTGGGGAGAAGGGCGAGGTCCTCGACCGGCCTACACCGCAACCGGCTCGGCGCGATCCACGAGACCATCTTCGCGAACGACCTGCAGGCTGAGCCACCCGCTGGCCAGATCGACAGCCGCGTGCAGGAGTATCGGCGCCCACAGCGAGCCGGTCATCCAGTAGCCGACGCCGAAGAGGATTCCCAACGTGCCGGTCTTCACGATCCCGGCCATGCCCTGGTAGGCATGGGCGAGGCCGAACACGAGTCCGGCAAGGACGATGATCACCGCGACCGGCATCGCCGGCAGCCATGCTGCGAGGTAGGCGAAGAGGAACCCCCGGTAGATGAGCTCCTCTTCAATGCCTGCGGTGACAGACACGGCGTCGAACCATCGCTTCTCGGCTGCCGTGTGCGGCACGAGGGCGCGTGCCGAGGCGATGGACTCACGGGTCCGGCGGCGGCCCTGCTCGCTGCGCGCAGTCGATCGGACGAGCATCAGCAGTGCCCCGATCGCCAGTGCGGTAAGGGCGTAGCCCGCGATCGCCCGGGGCGTGGTGTCCGCAATCAGCCCTATCGACGAGGCGCTCCGGTCCAGGACGATCCACAGCGCGGCGATCGCCGCCGTGAGCATCCACTTCTCTGTCACCACCGTGCGGTAGGCGCGGGTGCGCGCCTTCCGATCCCCGCCGTCGACCGCCTCCTCCAACGAGAGAAAGCGACGGTGCGCTCGCCACGGAAGCAGGGCAACGAGAACGAGAAACACGACGTGATCGAGGATTTCGAGGGTGATGCTTGGCACGGGTTCTACCTCCTGATTGCTGGTTTCACACGACGTACGCGGGTCACGAGGAACTGGCGGATCGATTCGGTAACGGCAATAGGGCCAGGGTGAGGGAGACGAATTCGTCGTCGTCGCTGGTGTCCTCCCGTCGCATCGAATCGAGAACGGCTGCGAGCAGGACATCGAGACGCCGGTTGAATTCGGCCATCTCCTCCCGGCCGAGCCGGCAGTGGGCTCTGATCACGAAGAAGTTGCGATCGTCGCCTTCTCTGCGAACCAATCCCTCGGCGAGGGCGGTCTTCATGTCCCGCTCGGCCATCCGGAACCCGCTGGCCGTGGTCTTGACAGCGAGCGGCTGCTCTCCCTCTTCGGCGGGCTGGCTCTGGGCGGGAATGGCGATGGCCTCGGCGACCATCGAGTAGACGGCCTCTCGACGACGGCCGTCGCGTCGCTCGCCACTCTTGCTCAAGAGGCCGCTCTGTTCCAGCAGGCGCACGTGGTAGTGGATCGCGGTCGCCGGACGGCCCATCCGCTCGGCGATCTCCCGCACGGAAAGGGGTCGTCCCGCTCCGAAGTACCCCAGGATCTCGAGCCGCAGCGGTGAGGAGATCGCTCGGCGCTGAGCCTCGCCTTCGATGGTGTGGACCTCGGGTCCGTTCGGCGTCATGGAGGAGAGCCTACGTCACCATTCAGAATTATTCAAGTTTTACAATCAAACTTGACAGATATTTTGAATACCACCGGAAGACAGACACCAGGCGTGGGGCCGGAACGGACCATCCGACTGCGGAGACCGATGCGCCGGGTTCGGTCACGGAGAACGAGGTCGTCGATCGGCGACAGTCCGAACTCGGGAAGGAGATGCACGTTCGGATCCACGACCTGGGGGGCACCGCCTGACGGATCACGTCAACGGGTGCAGGCAGCCCGAGCGAGGAACGGGCAGAAGAATCCCCGACCTGGCGGGGGGTTTGGCGGAGGCGGACGGGAATCGAACCCGCCAGGGAGCTTTCGCCCCCTCAACGGTTTTGAAGACCGCGGAGCCCACCAGGCGCTCGGACGCCTCCGTCCGGGGAGAGTAGCTGGCATGTGTCGGGAGTCCACATGGAGACGGTTCCGCGCTCCGGCGACCACCGCTGCTCGACACCCCGGACGGACCGGCCCGTCCGCGTCAGTTCAGGACGGGCGACCCCTGGTCTCCTTGCGCTGCGCATCCGCAACGGCGATGGCGGTGAGGTTGACCACGTCGCCGACCTCGGCATCGCGCTGCAGCACGTGCACCGACCTGGCCAGTCCGGTGAGGATCGGGCCGATCACCTCGGAGTCGCCCAGCCGGTTGAGCAGCTTGTAGGCGGCATTGGCCGAGGTCAGGGTCGGGAACACGAGCACGTTGGCAGCCTGGGTCAGGGGGCCGTGCGGGCGGCGCGCCTTGATCAGGTCGGACACCACCGCCGTGTCCGCCTGCATCTCGCCGTCGACCTGGATGTCGGGATGGGCGGCACGGAAGATCTCCACGGCCCGGCGCACCCGGGAGGGCTCGTCCCCCACCGCCGACCCGAAGTCCGAATACGAGATGAAACCCACGCGGGCGTCCCGGTCGAACTGGGCCGCCACGTCGACCGCTGCCGCAGCGATCTCGGCCAGCTCCTCGGCGTTCGGCTCGATGTTGACCGCGCAGTCGGTGAAGAAATAGACCATGTCCTTGGCGAGCACCACGTAGACCGCCGAGGCGATGGTCCGGCTCTCCTCGAGCTGGATGATCTGCAGTGCCGGCCTGATGGTCTCCGGATAGAACGTCGTCAAGCCGCCGAGAACCGCGTCCGCGTCGCCTCGTTCGACCATCAAGGCGGCGAACACGTTGGGGTCGAACACCTGGCGTTCGGCGGTCACCTGCGACATGCCCTTGTCCCGGCGCAGCTCGAGGAGGCGGACGGAGTAGATGTCGCGGAGTTCGCGCTCGGTGACCGGGTCGATGATGCGCACGCCGTCCAGATCGATCCCGAGTTCGGCCGACAGTTCGCGGATCACTCCGGTGTCACCCAGCAGCACCGGGTTGCCGATGCCCTCGTCGAGGACCCGACGAGCAGCCCGGATGATGCGCAGATCGCCGCCGTGCGGATACACCACCGTCTTGGGGCTCTGCTTGGCCCGCCCGGTCACGACCTGGAGAAGTCCCGCCGTGGCCTGGAAACGCATCCTGAGTGACTGGGCGTAGGCGTCCACGTCCGTCAGCGGTTCCCGCGCCAGGCCCTCGTCGGTGGCCGCCTTGGCCACCGCCGGGGCGACCATCCACAGGGCCCGGGAGTCGAACGGCTTGGGGATCAGGTAGTCGGGGCCGAACTCGAGGCGGTCGACGTCGTAGGCACGCAACACCGAGTCGGGCACCGGCAGCTTGGCCATCTCGGCCAGCGCCCTGGTCGCAGCCACCTTCATCCCCTCCGACACGCCCTTCGACCGGACGTCGAGGGCTCCGCGGAAGATGAACGGGAAGCCGAGAACGTTGTTGACCTGATTGGGGTAGTCGGAACGGCCGGTGGCCACGATGGCATCCGGACGCGCCTCTTTGGCGTCGTCGTAGGTGATCTCCGGGTCTGGGTTGGCCAGGGCGAAGATGATCGGGGTGTCCGCCATCGACCGGACCATGTCCTTGGTGACGGTTCCGCCCACCGACACGCCGACGAAGGCATCGGCGCCGACGAGGGCGTCGGCGAGCGTGCGGGCGTCTGTGTCCCGGGCGAATTCGCGCTTGAGGTCGGTCAGGTCGTCGCGTCCCGTGTGGATCACGCCCTTCGAATCGAGCATCAGCACGTTCTCGGGACGCAGCCCGAACTCCTGGAAGAAGCGGGCGGTGGCGATTCCGGCCGCACCGGCTCCGCTGAACACCACCCTGACGTCGCCGATGTTCTTCCCGGCGATCTCGAGGGCGTTGAGGAAGGCGGCGCCTCCGATGATGGCCGTCCCGTGCTGGTCGTCGTGGAACACGGGGATGTCGAGCCGTTCGCGCAGTGTCGACTCGATGTAGAAGCAGTCGGGGGCCTTGATGTCCTCGAGGTTGATCCCGCCCACGGTCGGCTCGAGCAACTCGCAGAAGCGAATGATGTCCTCGGGGTCCTGGGAGTTCACCTCGAGATCGAACACGTCGATGTCGCTGAACTTCTTGAACAGGACTGCCTTGCCCTCCATCACCGGCTTGCCGGCGAGCGGGCCGATGTTGCCCAGGCCGAGCACGGCGCTGCCGTTGGTCACCACGGCCACCAGGTTTCCCCGGTTGGTGTACTTGAAGCCTGCGAGAGGGTCGGCGGCGATCGCCAGACACGGCTCCGCCACGCCAGGTGTGTAGGCGAGCGTCAAGTCGGCCTGGGTGGCGGTCGGCTTGGTTGGCCTGATCTCGACCTTGCCCGGACGCCCACGCGAGTGGTAGTCAAGGGCCTCACTGAATCGGGGCTTGCTGCTCATGTGCTCCTCGACGAAAACGATGCCTTGACCCTACCTGTCCTGGATCCGACCCTCGTCGGCTGACCGTCGCAGAAGCCGCCACATCAGCCGTCGGTCGACAGACCCGGAACGGCCGCCGAGGGTTTCATCCTCGATGGGGACGACCGGGCGGACACCCTGCGGCGAGAAGCCGATCCGGGCACGGCCCACCCGCCGGTCCGTTTCCGGCAACCGAACGCTCATGGCACACTGATGCCATGACCGATGGAGGCGCCACAGGCGAGAACGGCTTTCGGGTGATGACCGGCTGGCGGGTCGGGCACGCCCCCGACGAGTCGACCACCCGCTCCGGCCTGCTCGTTCCGGTGGGGACCAAAGACGGAAACGACGCCCTGGCCCTGATCGACGTCAAGACCGGCCAGCGCTTCTGGGCGGTTCCCACCGGGGCCTGGCGATTCCTGTGGCCGGCGACCGGCCGCCCCGTCATCGCCGTGCGCGAGTCGCAGATCATCGCCGAGGAAGAGGCCCACCACCTGGGCGACGAAGGCCAGTACCTGTGACATCCGAGGAGCTGAAATCCCCCTGCACACCGGGCGGACGGGCGATACGGTGACGTCGTGACCTACGACCACCAGCGCCGCACAGGGCGGCGACTCACCGCCACCGTCACCGACCTCGAGGTCGTCAGACAGAAGGCGTTTCTCATTGGAGTGCTCCTCCCGGACATGGACCCGGCCGAAGCCGAGCGGTCCCTCGACGAGCTGGCCCTCCTCACAGACACCGCCAACTCCGACCCGGTCGACATGGAGCTGGTCAAGCGCGACGCGCCCGATCCGGCCTGGTACATCGGGTCGGGAAAGGCGTCCGATCTGGCTCGGTTGACGAAGGCGCTCGACATCGACGTGGTCGTGTTCGACAACCCCCTCTCCCCTGCACAGCAGCGCAACCTCCACAAGGTGTTCGAGTGCGACGTGGTGGACCGCGAGGCGCTGATCCTCGACATCTTCGCCCAGCACGCCACCAGCGGCGAAGGCGCCCTCCAGGTGGAGCTCGCCCTGCTCCGGTATCGCCTGCCCCGCCTGCGGGGAATGGGCAAGATGCTGTCCCAGCAGGGGGCGGGCATCGGAACCAGAGGGCCGGGCGAGACGAAGCTGGAGGTGGACCGCAGGCGGATCGAGTCGCGGATCTCCAAGCTCGAGCGCCAGCTCAAGGATCTGGCCAGGACCCGCTCCACCCAGCGCAAATCGAGGCGTCGCGCCAATGTTCCCCAGGCGGCGCTGGTCGGCTACACCAACGCCGGCAAGTCCACCCTCCTCAACCGCCTGACCGAGGCCGAGGTGCTCACCGAAGACCGGCTGTTCTCGACGCTCGACTCGACCGTGCGCCGCCTGGAGCTTCAGAGCGGGCGGGTGATGCTGCTGTCGGATACGGTGGGTTTCGTGCGCCGGCTCCCCCACCACCTGGTCGAGGCCTTCCGGTCGACGCTCGACGACACCAAGGAGGCGGACGTCCTCGTCCATCTGGTGGACGCGTCCGATCCCGACCCCGAGGGCCAGATCGCCGCCGTCCGCGAGGTGCTGGCGGAGATCGAGGCGATCGGCATCCCCGAGCAGATCGTGTTCAACAAGATCGATGTGGCCGATCCGACGGCGGTGGCCCGCCTGCGCACTCTCCATCCGGATGCGTTGTTCATCTCGGCGCGAACCGGGGCGGGAGTCGACCTGCTGCTCGGCGCGGTCGAAGAGCGGCTGCGCTCCACGACGACCCTCCTGCACCTGGACGTTCCGTACACCCGGGCAGACATCATCGCCGCCGCCCACCGCCTGGGCGAGGTGGTGGCCGAGAAACACGACGACGACTCGACGATCCTCGACGTTCGGCTCGCGGCCCGGCATCTGGCCCAGTTCCAGGAGTTCCTGGTCTCATAGAACGTCGCACGTCGCACGTCTCACGTCACACGTCGCACGTCTCACGTCGCACGTCTCACGTCTCACGTCTCACGTCACACGTCACACGTCACACGTCGCACGTCGCACGTCTCACGTCTCACGTCACACGTCGCACGTCACACGTCACACGTCTCACGTCGCACCTCTCACGTCGCACGTCACACGTCACACGTCGCACGTCTCACGTCACACGTCACACGTCTCACGTCTCACGTCGCACGTCTCACGTCACACGTCACACGTCACACGTCACACGTCACACGTCTCACGTCACACGTCACACGTCACACGTCTCACGTCACACGTCGCACGTCGCGACCCGAGACCGCAGTGGGGGCCGGGGCGTCGAGCCCCGACCCCCGGTGCATTCAGTCGTGGCCGATCGCCTCGTGCAGGGCGCGGACGGCGCTCTTGGCGGCCTGGTGGGCCGCTCGCAGCGACTGGCGGGCTTCTGCCAGGTCCTCGCGGCCCTGGCGGAGCATCCCCTGGGCCGGATCGGGCCAGTCGGACGGCTGGAGCGGCAACACCGTCTCCGCCACGGGACCTCCCAGCGCCAGCGCCCGGTCGACGTGGCCGACCATCTCGGCCAGGTACTCCCAGGCCTCGCCCACCTCGTACCCGGCCTCTTCGGCCCGGGTGATCGCCTCGGTGAGCTCCTCTTCGACGATCCCGAACCGGCCAACCACGGACTCGACGGTGTCCGACGCCAGCACCTCGTGGACCTTGGGCACCATGAGCACGTAGATCCGGTAGTCCTCGGCGATCAGGGGGATCAGCCGGCGGAGCTCCTCGAGGCTCTCTGCGGCCTCGATCCGGCGGGCCAGCTCGGACAGCCCTTCTGCCGATGCCTCCAGCTCGCGGAGCAGGGTGGCGGCATGGTCGTCGGCGACGTGCGGGTTGGACCGCACGGCCGCCTGCAGCCGGTCGATGGTCACCAGCCGGTGTTGGATGGCGGCCAGCGCCCGGCTCTTGACCGACTCGATGTCGGTGACGGGCCGTTCCCGGTCGGTCACCCGGTCGGTGGTCGACCGATCGGTCTCCGCCGTGTCGGTCTGGGCGAATGCGGCCGCCGGGGCGGCCAGGGCGAGTATCGCCACCAATACGGCGGCGGTCAGTCTGCGTGTCGGCTTCTTCATGGAAGGTCTCCCTCCGTCTCGGTGAGGACGATCCCGGCCATCGCGTCGTCGACGTCGCTCATGAGGGCGTCGAGATCGTCGAAGTCGGGTACCTCGATCTCCTGGGCGGCGGCCGTTGCCGCCCCCGTCTGGGTCTGGGTGGGCGTGGTCGTGGTCGTCGACGTCGACGCCGGCGGGTTCGTCTGCGGCGCCGGAGCGGGCCCGGCCATCTCCGGCGCCCCGACCGTTTCCGCCGCCTCCACGGGCGCCGGTTCGACTCCCCCCGGCTGAGCCGGTTCCCGCACCGCACCGGGTTCGGGACCGCACGCCGCCAGGAACAGGGCGATGGCGGCGACCGCCGGGCCGGTGGTGATCCGCATGTGGTTGCTCCTCTCGTCGGTTGACGAGAACAGCCTCGGACGGGCGGATCAGAGCCCGGTCAGCGGGATGTGAAGAGAGTGTGAGGCGCGGCTGGGTTCAGGATGAGGATCCGCGGGCTGCCGCAGCCATGGCCGCGCCGACGATCCCCGCCTCGTTGCGGAGGAGGGCGGGAACCGTCTCCACGCCGGTGCGCACTGCTTCGGCGAAACGGTCCCACCTGCGGCTGACGCCGCCGCCGATGATGAAGAGGTCGGGCGAGAAGAGCCGATCGAGGTGGACGAGGTAGCGCCGAACCCGCTCGCCCCACTCCATCCACGACAGGTTCTCGTCCTTGCGCACCCGGGCCGCGCACCACCGCTCGACCGGGTTGTGGCCTTCCAACTCGATGTGGCCCAGCTCGGTGTTGGGCACGAGCCGTCCATCGACGAAGAGGCCGGAGCCGATGCCGGTGCCGAACGTGAGCACGAGCACCACGCCCCGACGGCCGCGCCCGGTGCCGAACTCCATCTCGCCGATCGCGGCGGCGTCGGCGTCGTTGACCACCGTGAACGGCATCCCCGCCCTGGCTTCGAACAGGGCGGCGGCGTCGGTCCCGACCCATGCCGGGTCGACGTTGGCGGCCGACAGCGTCACTCCGCGGCGCACGATGGCCGGGAAGGTGCATCCCACCGGACCGTCGTACCCGAAGTGCGCCACGACGCCGGCGACGACGTCGGCGACCGCATCGGGGGTGGCGGGCTGGGGGGTGAGGACCTTGTGGCGCTCCCCCGGCGATCGCCCGGTGTGCACGTCGACCAGGTTGCCCTTGATGCCCGACCCGCCGATGTCGATCCCCAGAACCTCCATGCAGCCAGGATAGGAGCGCGCTGCGAACCCAGGGCTCGGGGCCACACCCAGTGTGGATCTGCGTGCACAGTTGGCGCCACGGCGGTCGATCGGGGCTCCGGCCGCCTACCCTGGCGGCGTGGATCGACCCGCAGACATAGGCCTCATCGGACTGGCCGTGATGGGCCAGAACCTGGTGCTCAACATGACCGACCACGGATACCGGGTGGCCGTCTACAACCGGACGGCCTCGGTGACCGAGCGCTTCCTCGCCGACCAGGCGCGTGGCCACGACGTGGTGGCGACGTGGTCGATCGAAGAACTGGTCTCCTCGCTCGCCCGGCCGCGCATCGTGATGGTGATGGTCAAGGCGGGCGCCCCGGTGGACGCCGTCATCGACCAGCTGCGCCCCCACCTCGAACAGGGCGACATCATCGTCGACGGCGGCAACTCGCTGTACACCGACACCATCCGGCGGTCACGGGAGGTCGAATCCGCCGGCCTGCTGTATGTGGGCGCCGGGGTCTCGGGCGGCGAGGAGGGGGCGCGCACCGGTCCTTCGATCATGCCGGGAGGCTCGGCTGCGGCCTGGCCCGCGGTCCGCGACATCCTCCAATCGATCGCCGCCAGGGTCGAGGACGGGACCCCGTGCTGCGACTGGGTCGGCCCGGACGGCGCCGGCCACTACGTGAAGATGATCCACAACGGCATCGAATACGGGGACATGCAGGTCATCGCAGAGGCCTACGCCCTGATGAAGGCGATGGGCGTGGACCACGACCAGATGGCGGCCACGTTCCGCTCCTGGGGTGAGGGGGTCCTCGAGTCGTTCCTGATCGAGATCACCGCCGACATCCTGGCCACCCGGGACGAAGACGGGGAACCCCTGGTGGAGAAGATCCTCGACACCGCCGGGCAGAAGGGGACCGGGAAGTGGACGGTGATCTCGTCGATGGAGCTCGGCCAGCCCGTGACGCTGGTGGCCGAGGCCGTGTTTGCCCGGATCGTGTCCGCACTGCGGGATGCGCGGCTGGCGGTGGCGCCGGTGCTCGAGGGACCGGCGGCCGTGGCGGCGATCGACCTCGACGACGTCCGCGACGCGCTGTACGCCTCCAAGATCGTCTCGTACACCCAGGGGTTCCTCCTCCTGCGGGCGGCATCCGAGGAGCACGGCTGGGACCTCGACCTGGGGCGCATCGCCTCGCTGTGGCGGGAGGGCTGCATCATCCGGGCGGTGTTCCTCGACGACATCACCGCCGCCTTCCGGCGGGACCCCGCATTGCCGGCCCTGCTGGCAGACGGGTTCTTCGCCGGGGCCGTCAACTCGGCCCAGCACGGATGGCGCCGGGTGGTGGCTGCCGCCGTCGCATCGGGGATCCCGGTGCCCGCCTACTCCTCGGCGCTGGCGTTCTACGACGGATTCCGCTCGACCGTCACGTCGGCCAACCTCATCCAGGCCCAGCGCGACTACTTCGGGGCGCACACCTACGAGCGGATCGACCGGCCCCGCGGCGAGTTCTTCCACACCAACTGGACCGGGCGCGGAGGAGAGACCACCTCCCGCAGCTACGAGGCCTAACCCGCCAACCCAGGGCTCGCGTCCACACTGAGTGTGGATAGGCACGCGAAGTTCCGGCCGGTACCTACTCGCTGCGAAGTGCGACACGCACCGCATGAAGGACGTCGTTCTGATTGCGGGTCACGTCGAGCCACGTGAAACGAAGCAGCCGCCATCCGTGGAGGACACACTCGCGATCTCTGCGCCGGTCCTCGTCGATCCGTTCGAGCCTGCCGTGCCAGGATCGGGAATCCCACTCGATCGCCAGGCGAGAATCGGGATACGCATCATCGAATCGTCGCCGATTCGACCACGGGATCGGATACTCGTGCACGGGTTCCGGGAGCATTCCAAACGACAGAAGCGCCCGCCCCTTTCGCTCGAGAACCGACTGACCCGCCGGCTCGGCCGCGAGCAACTGGAGCGCCTCACGCATCGCGGCGGATCCCGGCTTCCCGCGTCTGCACACCTCGCCGACCATGACCTCCAACCTCGCTACGTCGAGACGGCGAGCGATGATCAGGTCCTGGCTCAGTTCGACGAGGCGGTGAGTCGAGAGATCCCTGGCCAGGTCGATGAGGGTCCGTTCGGCAACCGTGGTCGGGAGACCGCAGACCACGGCGACGTGTGCGCTTCTGAGATCGTGACCCCGACGCACGTCCACGCCTGGGAAGTCGTGCGTAGTCCGCGTGTGCACGGTGACGACCGGTTTGAGTTCGGCGAAGCCGGAAAAGTCGAGTATGTGAGCCGCGGCACGGTGCGAAACGACGCCGCCCGGGAGCAGCGCAACTGCCGCCTTGAGCCTGCTCAAAGGATCGCTCATCGGCACGATGCGGTACCCGAGGCGCCCAATTGCGGTCCAAGCCCCGCTGGACAACCGGTAGTCGCGCATCCGCGACGTGAAACCGAGGTCCATCGATTGGTTGATCGATATCACCCCGCCCTGCCCGGCGGCGAGACGGAGCACGTCGCTGTTCCTCACAGCAGCAGTGTGGATCCAGGCTGTGACATATCCGGAGTGGCTGAACGTTCAGAGCGTTGTCTCCGAACTTCGCGCTCAGATCCACACTGGGTGTGGCCCCGAGCCCTGGGTTCGCCGGTACAAGGCGGGGGTCAGCGGTCGGGGAGGCCGGGGACGGGGACGGGGGCGTGGATGCCGTCGGAGCGGTCGGCGTCGTCGACGTCGTCGCGGCGGATGCCGAGCAGGAAGAGGATGGCGTCCAGATAGGGAACAGACACCGCCGTGTCCGCCACCTCCCGCGCCGCCGCCTTGGCGTTGAAGGCGATCCCCAGCCCGGCGGCGGCCAGCATGTCGATGTCGTTGGCGCCGTCCCCCACCGCCACCGTCTGCTCCAGCGGGATCCCCACCGACGCCGCGATCTCCCGGAGGATCTCGGCCTTGCGCCGCCGGTCGACGACCGGGCCGACGACCTCTCCGGTGAGCCGGCCGTCTGCCACCTCCAGCGTGTTGGCGGCGGCGTGGTCGAGGCCCAGCTCGTCCTTCAGCCAGTCGGTGAACACGGTGAAGCCGCCGCTGACGATCCCCACCTGGAGGCCCAGGCGTTTGAGGGTCCGGATGAAAGTCTGGGCGCCCGGCGTCAGCCGGACCCGGTTCCGCACCCTTTCCAGCGCGGCGGCGTCGAGCCCGGCGAGCAGCCGCACCCGGGCCCGCAGGACCTCCTCGAAGTCGCTGTCGCCTTCCATGGCGGCGGCGGTGAGCGCCTCGACCTCGTCCCCCACGCCCGCCTCTTCGGCGAGCAGCACGATCATCTCGTCCTGGATGAGGGTGGAGTCCACGTCGAGCACGACCAGCCGCTTGGCCCGCCTCAGCAGCCCTTCGGCCTGCACCGCCACGTCGACCCCGTGTTCGGCGGCGACGGCAGGAAGGACGTTTCTCATCTCGGCGAGGTCGCCGTCGGTGACCGCCAGTTCGTAGGAGACCACCGGATAGCGCGACAGACGGAAGATCCGGTCGATGTTGCCCCCGGCGGAGGCGATGGCGCCTGCCACGGCACCGAACGCCTCGGGACCCACCCGCGTCCCGATCACCGTCACCACCGCTCTGGACCCCGGCTCGCGGGCGGTCCCCTCCACCACCTCGAAGTCGACCGAGATGTCGTGTTCCCAGGCGTAGAACAGCAGGTCCTTGATGGTGGCCTGGCCTTCGGGCAGGTCGATGAGGATGTCGAGGGTGAGGCGCCCCCGCACCAGTACCTGCTCGACGTCCAGCAGGTCGGCGCCACCGTCGGCGAGCACCCCCATCAGCCCGGCGGTGATGCCGGGCCGGTCCTCACCGGACACGTGGACGAGGACGGTGCGGCTCACGGGGCGGGACGAGGTGACGGCGACAGATGCATGGGAATGAGGGGCCACTGTATCGGCTTCGATGTCGAGATCCGGCACCGCCCGGGTAGCATCTGGCTCCCCGTCCAACGAGGATTCCGTGTCCACCAACCCCTATCGACTGCCGCGCTCGGCCATCCCCCGCCGCTACGACATGAGGCTCGAGCCGGACCTCGCCTCCTCCACGTTCGGAGGCACAGAACAGATCGCACTCGAGGTCGCCGAACCCGTCGATTCGATCACCCTCAACTGCCTGGAGATCGAGATCACCTCGGCCACACTGCGCCACGGGGGCGGCGCCGCCACCGGCACCGTCTCCTACGACGAGCCGATGCAGCGGGCGACGATCGCCTTCGCCGAGACCGTCCCCGCCGGGGACGCCACCCTCGATCTCGAGTTCACCGGCATCCTCAACGACCAGCTGCACGGCTTCTACCGCTCCACCTTCACCGACGTGGACGGCGTCGAACAGGCCATCGCCACCACCCAGTTCGAGGCGACCGACGCCCGCCGCGCCTTCCCCTGCTTCGACGAGCCAGACATGAAGGCGGTGTTCGGGGTCACCCTGGTGGTGCCCGAGGACCTGATGGCGGTCTCGAACGGCGCCGAGGTGGAGCGGTGGTCCGAGCCGGACGGCCGGGTGGCGGTGCGGTTCGCCGACACGATGGTCATGTCCACCTACCTGGTGGCGTTCGTGGTGGGCCCGTTCGAGGCGAGCGAGACGGTCGACGTCGACGGGGTCCCGCTGCGGGTGATCGCCCCCCGGGGCAAGGGCCATCTGATGCCGTTCGCCCTCGGCTGCGGCGAGTTCTGCCTGCGCTACCTGCGCGACTACTACGGCATCCCCTACCCGGGCGACAAGGTGGACATGGTCGCCATCCCCGACTTCGCCTTCGGGGCGATGGAGAACCTGGGCTGCATCACCTACCGGGAGACCGCCCTGCTGGTCGACCCCGAGCGTGCCACCCAGGCCGAGCTGCTGCGCATCCTCGACGTGGTCGCCCACGAGCTGGCCCACATGTGGTTCGGCGACCTGGTGACGATGAAGTGGTGGGACGGGATCTGGCTCAACGAGGCGTTCGCCACGTTCATGGAGATGAAGTGCACCGACGCACGCCGCCCCGACTGGAAGCGGTGGCTGGCGTTCAGCGCCATGGAGCGGCCCTGGGCCTACGGGGTCGACGCCCTCGCATCCAGCCGGCCGGTGGAGTTCGAGGTCACGTCGCCCGATGAAGCCAACGAGATGTTCGACGCCCTCACCTACGGGAAGGGCTCTTCGGTGCTGCGCATGATCGAGCAGTACCTGGGCGAGGAGGTGTTCCGCGACGGGGTGGGCAGGTACCTGCGCCGCCACGCCTACGGCAACACCGTGACCGGCGACCTGTGGGAGGGGCTCGACGAGGCGTCCGGCATCGACGTCGGCAGGATCATGGACAGCTGGATCCTCCAGGAGGGCTATCCCCAGGTGGAGGTGACCCGGGTCGACGGCGGCATCCGCCTCGACCAGCGCCGCTATCTGGCCACCCCCGACGAGACCGACCAGACCCTGTGGCACATCCCGGCGCTGATCCGGGGCGAGTCGGAAGGGCGGCCATTCGAGGTCAAGGCGCTCGTATCCGACCCGACCGTGACGATTCCGGTCGACGGCCCGATCGACTGGGTGCTGGTCAACGCCGGCGGCCACGGCTTCTACCGGGTCTCCTATTCGGAGGAGCTCACCACGCCGCTGCGGGCGGTGCTCGATCGCCTCGACGACAACGAGCGGTTCGCCCTCGTCAACGACGCCTGGGCGTTCGTCGAGTCGGGCCAATCGTCTGCCGCCGCCTACCTGGAGCTGGCTTCCGCCTACCGGCACGAGGAAGAGCAGTCGATCTGGCAGTCGGTGCTGGCGGGGCTGGGGGCGATCCGCCACCACATCGTCGGCGACGAGGACCTCGACGCCTTCCGCAAGCTGTCCGGGGAGCTGCTTCGCCCCAGCTACGAGGCGCTGGGATGGGAGCGCCAGGACGGCGACTCCGACCTGCGCCGCCGCCTGCGCGGTTCGATCCTGTCGGCGATGGGCCGCCTGGTCGACGACCCGGCGGTGATCGACCGGTCGCGCCAGGTGGCGGGCCGCTGGCTGCAGGACCCGGCCGGGCTGGACCCGGACGTGGCCCAGGCGTCGCTGTTCACGATGGCGTCCCACGGCGACGACGCCGACTACGACCGGGTGTTCGCCTGCTACCGGGACAACCCCGACCCCCAGGCCAAGCTGAAGCTGTTGCAGGCGATCACCCGTTTCGACGGCAGCGACTTCGCCGACCGGACGATCGCGGCGGTGCGCGACGGCCGCATCCGCAGCCAGGACGGCTCGTGGGTGGTGAGCCTGCTGTTCGGCGGCCGCGACAGCGGCGCCCACGCCTGGAGGGAGCTGCGGCGGGACTGGGAGGCCCTGACGGCGCTGATGCCGCCGATGACGATGCGGCGGCTGATGGACGGCCTGCCCGCCCTGTCCCACCCCGAGGTGGCGGCCGACATCGAGGCGTTCTTCGCCGAGACGCCGGTGCCGGTGGCGCAGAAGGCGGTGCACCAGAACGTGGAGCGGATGCGGGTCAACGCCACGCTGCGCGAGCGCGAGGCGGGGGCGTTCTCCGGCTTCCTGCGGGAACGTTCGGGCTGATCAGCCGGCTGCCGCCTGCAGGTTGAGCTGGGGCAGCGAACCGAAGCCGATACCGAGCGACGGCACCGCCAGCAGCACCGTGTACAGGCCGGGACCGGGCGGGGTGAAGGTGAGAAGGTAGCCGTCGCCGTCGGGCACGGCTGCGAGGTTGGCGTTCCAGTTGGAGCCGGTCTGGATGACCTTGGCGACCACGTCTTCGACGCCGGTCATCGGCTGGCGGGTGGAGGCGTCGTTCATCCGGAAGCGCAGCTCGTGGGGGGCCCCCGCCACCGGTTCGGCCCCCGTGATCACCTCGATTTCGGCGGCGAGCGTCTCCAGGCCTTCGTCCGGGTCTTCGGCGGCGTTGGCGGTGAAGGTGAAGCAGTGGGTGACGTCGGGGTCGTCGAGGAGGAAGGCGACGACGTAGTCGCCGCCCCGGGGGATGCGGATGCTGCCTGTGTAGACGCCCGGGGAGGGCTCTTTCAGGCTGCGGTCGACGACGGTCACCGCCCGCGGCTCGAGGGTGTGGCCCTGGAAGCCTCCCAGGGCGGTCTGGGAGCCTTCGGTGTAGAAGTAGACGGTGTCGTCGGCCGGGTTGGGGATGAGCAGGGCGTTGCCGTCGGGGGTGGCGGCGATGGCGTCGGCCACCACCGAGGCCCCGTTGAGCCCGGAGGGGAGGTCGCCGATGGGGACGGTGAGCACCGAGATGTCGCCGGTGGGGTCGATCTCGTCGAGGGGGATGACCGTGACCGACGGGGAGCCGCTGGTGTGGATGTAGGCGGCGTCGTCGGTGAACGTGACCTGGTCGGGGACGCCGGTGACGGGGACGGCGTGGGTGATCCGGTTGCGGGCGGCTTCGATGACGTAGGCCTTCTCGGCCTCGGGGTTGACGGCCACCGCCCACGCCCCGTCCCGTGAGATCTCGATGTCGGTCACGCCGCGGTCGACGAGCAGGCGGCCCAACTCGGCACCGCTGCCGGGATCGAGGATGGAGATGAGCCCGGCACCGGGAAGGGTGACGAAGGCGTTGCCGGTGACCCCGGAGACGGCGACACCCCCCGCAGCAGCGCCGAGGCCGGTCTCCTGGATGGGACGGTGGTCGGCGGTGCCGACGAGGAGGGTGCCGCCGCCGGTGCCGATGATCGCCCGGTCGCCGCTCCGGGAGAAGGCGATCGGCCCGGCGGGCGTACCGGTGGCAACGGTGTCGACGGCGAGGGTGTCGGCGTCGATGACGGCCACTCCGCCGGTCCCGCCCAGAGTGACCCACACCTGGTCGCCGTCGGGTGACAGGGCGACGCGTTCGGGGGTGGCGGGGAGCGAGACCGTGTCTTCCACCAGGAAGGCGTTGAGGTCGACGACGGCCACCGCGTCGAGGGTGGGCATGGTGACGAACAGCCGGTTCCAGGCGGGGGCCATCGCCCAGTCCTGGGGGACGGCCTGAAGGATGATGACCGAGAACAGGTTGGTCATGCCTCCGACGTCGATCATCGGGTCGAGCACCGAGATGGTGCTGTCCCGGTTCATCCCGAGGATGAAGTAGCTGTTGAGGTCGATGGTGGGCCGGGACTCGAGGGTGCCTGCCAGGTAGCCGCCGATCTTGTCGGAGCAGGTCCGGTCGCCGGCGGCGATGTCGAGCCACACCGCCGGGTTGAGTCCTCCGATCGGCTCGCCGCTGTCGGCGTCGGTGATGTGGAACTGGAGGTTGGCGTGCTCGCCGGCGATGATGCGGGGAGCTACCTCGCCGCCGCGGCCGCCCACCCCCAGGAAGTTCTCGACGGTGAACTCGACCGAGACGCCGCCGACCACCACCTGTTCGTAGACCCGCTCGTCTTCGGCGAAGACAGGGTTGCCGTGGTGGTCGACGCCCACCGC
>DATCZS010000086.1:0-24137 GCA_036525795.1 Acidimicrobiia bacterium
CGGGGTCTCGGCTTCCCACCACGTTGACGTGGAAGTTTCCCTCCGCCAGGTGGCCGTACAGGTACATCGCACCGTCCGGTTCCATGGCGCCGAGACCCGCGGTGAGGTCGTCCATTCGTGCCGGCGGGACCGCCACATCGAGCTTGAGGGGGACACCGGTTCGACTGATCGTCTCGGTGATGCGGTCCCGCAACGCCCACAGCCGCCGGTCCACCACCGCTGCCGCGCCCGGAGGAAGATCGGGGATGTCCCTGGACTCGATCAGCACACAGAACGGGGGATCGTCGGGGAACGGTCGAGGCAGACCGTGATGGCGGATCACCAGCTCGAGGCAGGCGCGATCGAAGAACTCGATGGCGCGCACCCCGGGACGGAGGAACCGCCGGCCGTCGGACAGGGCGTCCACCGCCAGCAGGGTCACATGCGGCTCGGCTTCGGGTCGTTCCACCAGTCTGAGCCGGGCGGCGGTGATCACCCCCAGGCTCCCCTCGCTTCCCACCATCAGCGACAGGGGATCGGGGCCGGTGCTGGACTTCGCCACCTCCCCCATCCGGCGCAGGATGCTGCCGTCGGCCAGCACCGCCTCGAGCCCCAAGACCTGTCGACGGGTATCGCCGAACGCCACCACGTTCACGCCGCCGGCGTTGGTGGCGATGGTTCCCCCGATGGTGGCGGAGTCCCGCGACGCGAGGTCGACCCCGTAGGCGAGACCGGCGGCCCTGGCACGTTCGTGGACCGATGCCACGGTCGCGCCCGCCCCGACGGTGACGGCCCGTTCGCCCACGTCCACCGGACCGAGCCGGTCGAGCCGGCGGAGCGACAACACGACCTCGCCGTCGTGCGGGATCGAGCCCCCCACCAGACCGGTGTTCCCGCCCTGCGGCACGAGGGGCACGCCGAGCTCGGCGCATACGCCGACCACCCCGGACACCTCGTCGGTCGAGCCGGGCCTCACAACGCACGCCGCCCGACCCTCCCAGCGACCGGTCCAGTCCTTGACATAGCCGGCGACGAGATCCGGCGACGTGAGTACGTTCCGCTCCCCGACCACTTCTCGCAGCGCTGCGGCAAGGCCATCTGCGACGGTCACCAAGACAATCCCCTCGGACCTGTATCGGCGCTCTGTCGGGCCACGAGCCGTCCCCGTCGACGTGGGTCGGAGCAGCGGGAAAGACCCAGAGAGGGCACGGAGAGTTCCCGTTCGAAACGCCATCTCCGGGGCCGCAGATCGTCCCCCGTCATCCCACGCCGCACATCGAGTCCCTCTTCCTGCACCGGTCGCTCCTTCGGGCACAGGCGATGTTCGGCCATCTCGAGCTCATGCGGCCCGATCGTCGCCGCCGTCATCGGGTGGGGACGACGCTCGCCACGCCCTCGCGGACAGTCCTCGTCTGCGGTGTTGGTGAGCCGCGATCGAGGGACCGGCGAAGGCCAGGTCGGCCGGCGGCCCTGCAACGGATCCTGGCGAACGTGATCGGCCATCACCTGCATGCCGGAACCCTACGTCGTCGTCGAGTAGGAGGATCGGCGGCGGTGACCGCCGCCGATCCTCGATCACAGCACAACCGGATCAGGCCTTTGTCGCGACGGACAACTCGACCCTGCGGAGCAGTTGGGCATTGGCGGCCACGATCACCGTCGAGGCGCTCATCATGACCGCTGCCGCGGCGGGCGGAAGGACGAACCCGGCCCAGGCCAAGGCTCCCCCGGCCAGCGGAATCGCTACCACGTTGTACCCGGCGGCCCAACCGAGATTCTGGAGCATCTTGCGATATCCCGCCCGGGAGAGCCGGCGCACGGCCACCACCGCTCGCGGATCGTCGGAGGCGAGCACGATGCCCGCCGACTCGATCGCGACATCGGTCCCGGCGCCGATGGCGATGCCCACGTCGGCCTGGGCAAGCGCCGGAGCGTCGTTGACCCCGTCGCCGACCATCGCTACTCGATTCCCTCGACGCTGCAACGCCGCCACCTGGGAATGCTTGTCCTCGGGGAGTACTTCGGCGAGCACTTCGTCGATCCCGAGATCGTCCGCCACGGCCTCGGCGACCTGGCGGGCATCGCCCGTGATCATCGCCACCCGCACGCCCAGCCGATGGAGGGCGTCAACCGCCTGGCGCGACTCCTCTCGTATCTCGTCTTCGAGTGCCATCGCCCCGACCACTGCGTCGTCGACGACGACGTACAGCACGGCCGCGCCTCGGTCCTTCCACGACCGGGTCGCCTCCTCGACCGGGGTGGTGTCAAGGCCTCGTTCCGACGCCAGCGCCGGACCACCGACCGCCACTCGGACCCCGCCGACATCCGCCTCCACCCCCCGACCACTCATCGATTTGAACCCTGATGCGTGGGGGACGTCGACCCTCCCGCGAGCGGCAGCAACAATGGCACGAGCCAATGGATGCTCGCTGTCGGACTCGACCGCCGCCGCCATTCGCAGCACCTGGTCCTGATCGCCATCGACTGCGGCGACAGCCGTGACCGAGTGCTTGCCCTTGGTCAGGGTTCCGGTCTTGTCGAACAAGACGACATCCACGATGCGCATCCGTTCCAGGGCGAGCCGGTCCTTGACGAGCACGCCGTTTCGAGCGGCCATCGACGTGGAGATCGAAATCACCAACGGTATGGCAAGGCCCAGAGCGTGAGGACAGGCGATCACCAACACGGCCACCGTGCGCACCACCGCCTCGTCGGCCTGCCCGACCGCCAGCCAGGCAACGACCGTCACGATCGCCGAGGCCACGGCCACGTAGAAGAGCATGGCGGCGGCCCGGTCCGCCAGAACCTGGGCCCGCGAGCGGGACCGCTGTGCCTGAGCCACCAGGCGCTGGATCCCTGCCAGCGCGGTGTCGTCGCCGACGGCGCTGACTCGGACTCGGATCGCTGAGTCGGTCGCGACCGTCCCCGCCACCACCCGATCATCGGTCGTCTTCGGCACAGGCTTCGACTCCCCGGTCACCATCGACTCGTCGATCTCGGCCGATCCGTCTGCGATCACTCCGTCTGCCGGTACCCGGGCTCCCGGTCGCACCAGTACCAGATCACCCACGGCGAGCCGGGCGATCGGCACTGTCTCGATACCTCCGGCCACAACTCGCTCCGCCTCGTCCGGCAGCAACTCGGCGAGCGCGGCGAGCGCTCCGCGCGCCTGACCGATCGCTCGCATCTCCATCCAGTGCCCAAGCAGCATGATCGTGATCAGAGCAGCGAGCTCCCACCAGAACTCGAGATCGAACCACCCGAACGTGGTAGCGGCTGAGGCGACGAACGCCACAGTGATCGCCATACCGATCAGCAGCATCATCCCCGGCCGACGGTCCCGAGCCTCGGAGACCGCTCCCTTCAGGAACGGTCCACCGCCGTAGAGGAAGATCACCGTTCCCAGGAGGGGCGAGATCCAATCGGAGCCCGGAAACCGAGGAGCGCCGTAGCCGAACCACTCCTGGATCATCGGGCTGAAGTAGATGACCGGAACGGTCAGAGCCAGCGACCACCAGAATCGCTGACGGAACATATCGGGGCTGTGTCCGGCGTGTGTGTCGTGACCGGCACCGCCCGGATGACCGGCATGGTCACCGGAGCCGTCCGAATGACCGGCACCGTCCGAATGACCGGCATGGTCACCGGAGCCGGCGGAGCGGCCCTCCGTTGTGGGGTGACCATCTGCTCGCCGGCCCTCAGCCCACTCGGTGTTCGACACGGGGTGGGACATCTCATGGCTCTGCCCGCCGGCATACGACACAGCCGCGTCGTGCTCGTGTTCGTGCTCGTTCTGCATTGCTCCCTCCCTACGACCTGATCAGGCGTTCGATCGCCTGGGTGGCCTCACGCACTTTGCGTTCGGCGGCCAGGGGATCACTCCCACCGGCCGCCTCGGTGACACAGTGCCTGACGTGTTCTTCCAGCAGCCCTACTGCGAGGGACCGAAGGGCAGCCGAGGTGGCAGAGATCTGCGTGAGGACGTCGATGCAGTATGTGTCCTGCTCGACCTGCCGTCGCAGCCCGCGCACCTGTCCCTCGATCCGGGCCAGACGCTTGAGGTAGTCGTCCTTGCTCATCATGTATCCAGGCACTCTATCTCCTAATACCCTAGGGGGGTATTGTATAAAGAACTCATACTCTCGTCAAGAGCCCAACCCGTTCAGTCCTCTCTTCACCCCGGTCACCGCCTACATTGGAGTGATGCCAGCTGAGCGAGCACGCGCCGTGGCCAGCGCCATCCGCACCGACTGGCGGGAGATTGGCGGATTGGGCAGGCTGGCACTCCTCGGCCTGATTGGGTCGCTTGCAGTGGCGGTGGTCTTGGGTTTCTCCATCACCAGCGGGGCGCGCGATCACCTGCTGGAGGCCAGGGCCCATCTCCTTGCCGCGGTCGTATCCGAGATTGCCGCCATCGCTCCCGCTCCCATCGAGGCCCCGGTGTCCCCGGCATTCGAAGAACTGGTCGAACTCCGCCTCCTCGGCGGCGAGACCGTTCGAGTCAAGCTGTGGCGGGAAGACGGAACCATTGTGTACTCCGACTCGGAAGACCTGATGGGGAGCACGTTCGAGCTTTCCGAGCCTGCCCTCGATGCTCTCGCCGGCGAGCCTTCCCACTTCATTTCCGACCTACGAGATCCCGCCCACGCCGGCGAACGTGAACTGGGACAGCTCATCGAGTTCTTCATCCCTTTCGGCCCGGACGGGGACCCGGTGGGCGTGTTCGAGATCGAACAGCTCCCCGAGAGCCTCAATGAGTCGATGAGCTCCATCGGCCGCCACGTGTGGCTCTCGATCGGCAGCGGCATCTTCGTCCTCGGTGGGTTCCTGGTGGTCCTGATCATCTCCAGGGCAAGAGACCTCGACCGACGGCGGCTTCGGGCGGAGCGCCTCGTGGGCGCCGTCCTGACCGCTCAGGACTCCGAACGGCGCCGGGTGGTCGGATCACTCCACGACGACGTCGGCCAGCCGCTCTACCGACTGCTCTACGGAATCCAAGGATCGAAATCCAAGATACCCCCCGACCATCCGGCTGCCCTCGAGCTCGAACGGCTGGCCGGGATCGCCATGGAAATCGACGAGACGCTACGAAGGGAGCTTCGCTTGCTCCATCAGGGCATGGAGGCGGATGCCGGACTGGAGAGGGCCCTTGCCCAGTTGGTGGACCTGACCACCACGGAGTCCGACCTGGACATCGCCCTGACGGTCGACCTGGAGAGGGAACCCGAGCCAGTCCCGCGAGCGGCGATCTATCGGGCGATGCGCGAGGCCCTCACCAACGCCCGGAAGCACTCGGGAGCACAACGTGTGACCATCGAGGTGACCGAGACGGCCGGCGACGTGATCGCCCAGGTGACAGACGACGGCCGGGGTGACCCCATCGTCCCGGGCCTGGGTCTCACCACCACCCGAGAACGGCTGGAAGCGATCGGAGGGAAGCTGGAGATCTCCTCGCGCCGGGGGCGGGGGACGCGCGTCCGGGCCCGGGTCCCGGTGGAGAGGGCCGGGTCATGAAGGTCGTGCTGGTGGACGATCATCGGATCGTGCGGGAAGGTCTGGCGTTCATGCTCGCGGATGAACCGGATGTGGAATTGGTGGGAGAGGCCGAAAGCGGCCCGGGCCTGCTGAGCCTGCTCGCCGAGACCGAGGTCGATGTGGTCCTGCTCGACATCCGGATGCCGGAGATGTCAGGACTCGATGTCCTCGAGATCCTCACCAGGGACCATCCCGAAGTCCGCGTCATCATCCTCACGATGCAGGACGATCCGTCGTTGGTCCGGAGCGCCGTCGAGGGAGGGGCGGCCGGCTACCTGCTGAAGAGTGCCGGACAGCAGGAGGTGCTTCGTGCGCTGCGCGCCGTCAACGCCGGCAAGGCCTACATCCAGACGGAGGTGACGGCGTCGCTGCTTGCCGGTATCCGCGGTGACGAGGAAGACACACCACTCGGTCCGCGCGAACAGCAGATCCTGCAACTGGTGGCAGACGGCTTCGAAAACAAGCAGATCGCTCGCGAACTCGGCATATCCGAGGCGACGGTCAAGACCTACCTCAGACGCATCTTTGAGACCCTGGGGGCCAAGGGCCGGGCAGAGGCTGTGGCCATCGGCATCAGACGCGCGGTCATCGAGTAAGGACCAAAGTCCCGATCTCGGAATCATCCGAGAAGCCCCGACAGCCGAATGACCGACTGGATCGCGCGCAGCCTGCGAGAGACGCTGTCCTTGTGAGCGAGGCACACACCACTGACGAGAACGGCACCGCCTGGCTCATCGAGGTGGGCGGAGGCGAGGACGCAGCCCCTGTCCTGTACGGCTCGAATGGCATGAACCCGTTTGTGGCTTGCTGGGGCTCGCACCGGGGCCCGTGCGTTCTCGCCACCCACCTCACCCCCGATGCCGACCCTCATCGCCCTGTTGTGCAAGTCGATTACGACGATCCCGCCCACAGGATGCTCCTCCGATGGCTCCGTGCCGCCTCCACCCTCGCCAACCCCGTAAAAGCCGTACCCCGGATTCCCACCGAAAGGACGCAGACATGAACAAGACCAGAGGCGTTGCGTTCGCACTCGCGCTGATCGCCGCAGCCTGCGCCGCTCCCGATCCGATGCTCGTCGACGCGCCGGAGGTCGCCGACCCCCAGCCGGTTGCGGCGTTCTCCGACGTCGCCGCAGAGCCGGTCCACGTGGAAGGCGACGGCAACGGTCACGACGAAGACTCCGGTCACACCGACGGGGACGCCCATCACGAAGATGCGGTCACGGGCCATCACGACGACGGATCGACCGACCACCACGAGGAAGCCGTCCATGCCGAGGGAGACGCCCATCACGAGGAAGCCGGAGGCCATACCGGCGGCGAGATAGTGGAAGCCGAACTGGGGACGCACAGCAGCGAGGTCACCGTGGTGATTCGCGAGTTCGAGATCCGTCCGGTCGAGATCGAGGTGGTGCCCGGTGAGACGGTGCGGTTCACCCTCATGAACACGGGGGAGGTCGAACACGAATTCCGCCTCTCCGATCACCACAGGGTCGAAGAGCACATCGCTTCCGGCCACGCCGATCACGGAGACGGCGAGGGACACCATGGTGAGTCCGCCGACCTGGTGCTGTTCCTGGCACCTGGCGAGACCAGGGTGGTCGACATTGCGTTCCCCGAAGACACCTCCGTGTACACGGTGGCGACATGCCTGGTGCCCGGCCACAACGAGGCGGGGATGGTGGCGGAACTGGTCTACCTCCGGGGCTAACCAGATTGCGGAACGGATCTGCGCGGGGAACAGATCCGTTCCGCACCCTGCAGCTGGCTTCGGATCCGGCCATGCGCGGACGGGTCATGGCCCTGACGGGCGGTGGCGTCCCTGGGATCCACCCCGATCGGCGGCCCCATCATCGGTTGGGTCGGAGAGCACGCCGGTCCGCGTCTGGCCCTCGGGATGGGAGGGGCGGCAACGCCCGTCAGGGGGATCGTGGCCCATCGCACACTCACGCATGTGGAGGGTCGACCCGGTCCGGTGGAGCCGATCCCTCCACCGAAACCGATCGGCTGAGCCCGCCCGTACCCCCCGTCGACCGACAGGACCCACGCCTCACCAGTGCCGGAGCATCCCGAGGACGGCACTCGGACTGAGTCGTTGAAGTTCGGTCAGCTCGGTGCATGCGGCGTAGCCGCAGTCGACGCAGACCTCGTCCGGCGCCCGGCAACACACGAACTCGCCGTCGATATCGAGCACCGAGGCGATCGGGAACCGTCTTGGCCAGTCTCCCGACTGCAACGCCCGCAAGCCGGCCTTCGAGTTCAACACCGGAAGACCCCGGCGGATGCACGACAGCAACTCGTCGATCAGCGGCCACCGCTCCGTCCGATCCAGGAACAGCTCGTCGTGTCCGTAGTACGGCGTGTGGAAGTAGAACATCACCCCGATCACCGGGAGCCTCGTATCACGGACCCAGCGCAGGAACGGCTCCACCCCGCCGGCCGTGTTCCTGTCGATGACGTAGACCACGGCGAGGCGCGGGTGCCCGCTGGAGCGCACAGCCTGCTCCACCTGGTCGAAGTGGTCACCGCGGCGCAGTTCGAAGGTGCCGGGAAGGCCGTCCATCGACACCCAGACCGTGTCTGCCGAGGTCTCGATCCCGCGCAGGCCGTTGGTGTAGACGTGAACGTGGAAGAACCCGATGCTCCGGGCCGCGACGACGAGGTCCTCGAGGCCCCGGCCACCGTCGCGCCACAACGTCGGCTCGCCTCCGGTGAAATACAGCTCCCGGAACCCTCGCCGGTGGGCTCCCCGCATCGCCTCGGTCGCCTCCTCCCAGCTCATGGATCTCCGACCGGTGTTGGCGACCGTGCACCCGCGGCACGCCAGATTGCAGCGGTCGGTGATGGCGATCCCGTAGACCAACGGGTCGACCCGTCGCAGCACCACGAAGCGCCACATGTACCCGAGGTAGTGGCGCGCCATGGCGACGGAGGACACGCGGACGCCGGCTGCCGACCCGGCTCTCCGGAGACGGGTGGTCATCACACACCCCCTGCAACCGGCGCCTGTTGATGTTCGTTCATCATCTCCTCCCACAGCGGTTCGATCAAGTGGTAGGTGACCCACCGCTCGAGGTCGTGGTAGACGTCGTATCCAGGTGGGGTCAACGAGAGGACCTCGCCGTCCCGCCTCGACCATCCCGCCCACCTCGAGATCAATCGCAGCAGCCGCGACAGCGGATGAGCGAGCAAGGGATCGGACGGGTGAGCCGGCATGACTCCCGTGTACGCCTGCCAGAACGAGCGGTACGCAGCTGCTCCCGGAGCGCGAAGGCGGGTGAGCCGCGCAACCGGCAGGATGCCGGCGTCGAGCGCCTCCTCGTACTGGTCGAGACCGAAGTGGTTGACGAAGAACACCCGGCCGGCGAAGGACGCCGCCCCCGCCCCGAGGCCGAGGAAGTAGGGGCGCGTGATCGAGGTGTAGGCAGGCGAACCTTCCCGATTGAAGGTCCACACCGAGCGCCGCTCGTAGCCATGGGCTGTCGCCAGGTCGGTGGCAGCCCGAAGCAGCGAGTGCTCCGCCCGACGATCGTGCCGACCCTTCCCGAACGGCGTGTACCCGAAACGCATCAGCGGGTAGGTCGACACCTGCTCGACCCCGGACCGGAAACACTCGGCCAGGTCGTCGAACAGGATCGTCGGATCGTCGTAGGCGGCATCGAAGATCAGGTCGACGTCGACGCACTCGAAATGCTCCACGGCGGTCTCTATCGCCGTCCTGCTCGCCTCCGGCGTGCCGGGCCGACGCAGGCGCTGCAGCACCGATCTATTGAACGACTGCACCCCGAGGCTGACGAAGTCGAATCCCAGTTCGCGCATGCGCCGGGCGCCGCGAGGGGTCATGTGCAACGGAAGGACTTCTATGGCCCGCTCGCCTGAGACGGGCAGTCGCGCCAGCAGGTTCTCCAATCCGTCCAGACACAGCGTCGGGGTACCGCCCCCGACGTACAACGACGGAAACGGGCCTGGCATCGCATCGAGGTACAGGGCCGCTTCCCGTTCGAGGCGATCGAGGTAGCGCGCGACGCGCACTTCGTCGTACGCCACCTTGTTGTACGGGCAGAACGGGCACATCGTCCGACAGAAGGGGATGTGCACGTACAGCCCCGGGGTCTCGGAGAACAGGCCTGCTACGACGTCGGGCGAGAGGGCCAAACCAGGGCCTTCGAAGCGGATCCCGTAGCGACGCACCGGCACCACCTCTCACCTGCACCGTATCGGCCGGCGCGCCAGGGGCTTAGAGTCGATCGTCGTGCGATGCCGGGGGTCGATTCAGGACATGGCGAGGGCGTCGCGCAGGACCGTCAGCCGCTCGGGTACCACGCTCACCCACGCCCACCTCCCCCGTTGCTCGCGCCGCACGAGTCCGGCGTCGACCAGGATCGACAGGTGATGGCTCACCGTGGGCTGGCTCCGCCCGACCGGCTCGACCAGGTCGCAGATGCAGATCTCCCCGTCCGGGGCATTGGCGACCAGGCTCAGCAGACGGAGCCGAACGGGATCGGCCAGCACCTTGAACCCGGCTGCGAGGGCCTCGGCGTCGGCCTGGTCGAGGGGCTCCTCCGCCAGTGGCGCACAACACGACTCGATGGTCGGGACGTCCATCATCTCAGGCTAGCAAACCTATTGACGTACATCGATATGACAGGATATGATCACGCATAGAAGTTCATCGATATGTGAGGACGCCCATGACGAACGACAACGCATTGAGAGAAACCGTTCGACGCCGCTACGCCGCCAGCGCCGTCGCAGTGAGCGAGGGATGCTGCGGACCCTCGACGGTCGACGTCACCGGCGACCAGTATTCGACCACCGAGCTCTCTTCGCTCCCGGCCGACGCCGCCGCCGCCAGCCTCGGATGCGGCAATCCCACCGCCGTCGCCGAATTGCGTCAGGGCGAAACCGTGCTCGACCTGGGTTCGGGTGGCGGCATCGATGTGATCCTGTCCGCCAGACGGGTGGGATCGACCGGCTTCGCCTACGGGCTCGACATGACCGACGAGATGCTGGAGCTGGCGCGGCGCAACGCCGCCGAAGCCGCAGTCGAGAACGTCGAGTTCCTGCGAGGGCTCATCGAGCAGATCCCGCTCGCCGACGACGCCGTTGACGTGGTGATCTCCAACTGCGTGATCAACCTGTCGGTCGACAAGGCGGCCGTCTTCGCCGAGATGGCCCGGGTGCTGCGGCCCGGCGGCCGCATCGGCATCACCGACATCGTGGCAGACGACTCGCTCAGCCCGGAGCAGCGGGCCGAGCGTGGAAGCTGGGTGGGGTGCATCGCCGGTGCGCTCTCGGTTGCCGAGTACACCCAGGGTCTGGCGGAGGCGGGGTTCGTCGACGTGTCCCTGACCCCGACCCACGAGGCAACCGATGGCCTCTACTCGATGATCATCCGGGCACGAACGCCGGACTGACCCCCACATTGACTCACCAGTTCTTGAATCGGTAGCTTGCCCGGGATGGACGTCGCACAGCGAGTGGCCGCCCATGCGGCGCCGGGGGATTCACGGCGGCTGGGGGATCCGCGGCGGATGGCGTCGTGACCGGTCGTCTGCTGGGAGAAGGGATCGGGACCGCCCTGCTCCTGTTCCTGATCGTGGGCAGCGGAATCGCCGCCGAGACGTCGACGTCCGACCAGGGGCTCCAGCTCCTTGCTCATGCGCTCTCCGTCGGACTGGGCCTCGCCGTGCTGATCGCACTCTTTCAGACGGTGTCCGGTTCGCACTTCAATCCGGCCGTGACCCTGGCGTTCTGGCGGACCGGCGAGGTATCCGGCGCGGTCACGCTCAGATACATCGCCACCCAGATCGGCGGAGCGATCCTGGGTGTGGCGGCCGCCGACCTGACCTACGGCAACCAGGCACTCGTGATGTCGGCGAACGAGCGGTCCGGCGTGGGCCTGGTGGCGTCGGAGGCGGTCGCCACGTTCGTCCTTGTCATCGTGATCCTCGCCCTGGTGCGAACCGGGCGCGCCGCCGCCGTCCCCGCCGCAGTCGGCGCCTGGGTGAGCGCCGCCATCTTCGCCACCGCCTCGACGTCCTTCGCCAATCCGGCCGTCACCGTGGCGCGGATGTTCACCGACACCTACACGGGCATCCACCCGTCCTCGGTCGGGGGCTTCGTCGTCGCCCAGGTCGTGGCCGGGTTCGCCGCCGCCGTGCTCGCCCCCACCCTGTTCCCCCGACCGGGATCCCGCCCTGTCCCCGACTGAAACGGAGCATCATGCCGCCTGAGTCGACCACCAAGCCGAGTGTCATGTTCCTCTGCGTGCACAACGCCGGCCGCTCCCAGATGGCGGCAGGGTGGATGCGGCACCTCGGCGGCGAGAACGTCGACGTCTTCTCGGGCGGATCCGAGCCCGCCGATGCCGTCAACCCTGCCGCGGTGGCGGCCATGGCCGAACGGGGCATCGACATCTCCCACGCGGCGCCCCGGAGATGGGCCGATGACGACATTCGGACCGTCGACGTGGTGGTCACGATGGGCTGCGGAGACGCCTGCCCGGTGTTCCCGGGGACGCGCTACATCGACTGGGAGCTCGAAGACCCGGCGGACAGGTCGGTCGAGGACGTGCGCCCGATCCGCGACGACATCGAACACCGCGTCCGCGCCCTCCTCAGCGACCTCGGGGTCCCCCGGCGAACCTGAGGCACGCCTTTCCCATTCGAGGAAGACCGCCGAACGTTCGGCGATGCTCTTGAACGTCCGGCGGTGGTACCCGCATGCGAACGCGAACGCCTATGGCGCGGGGACCACGCCGCTTCGGGCGATCGCACCCAGGAATGCGGCGGATGGCTTGGGGGTTCGCACCTGATTGGAGCGGTCGACGGCGATGAGCCCGAATTGCATCCGGTAGCCGAAGCCCCATTCGAAATTGTCGAACGCCGACCAGTGGATGTACCCCCGCAGCGGGACCCCTTCGGCGACCACCTCGTGGAGCGCGCCGAGCGCGGCGGTGATGAACTCGATTCGCTCTTCGTCGCGCCGGGTGGCGATGCCGTGCTCGGTGACCAGCAGGTCCTTTCCGGGCAGGAGCTTCGCGGCGCGGCGCACCGTGGCCGCCACGGCCTCGGGACGGAACTCGTAGCCCATGTCGGTCCGGCGGACGTCTCCGCCCCGGTGGGTATCGGCGAAGTCCGTCGTCCGGGATCTCACCAGAGGCGGGAAGACGGCCCGCCTGATGACGCCGATCCCGACCAGCGCCCGAATCAGCGGGGCGGTCCACGGCGGTGCCTCGATCGCCGCCCGGGTGTAGGTCTGCACCCCGACGAAGTCGTCGGAGTCGCACACCTCCAAGAACACGTCCTCTGTGAACCTCCGCAGGTACTCCATGAGGGGTCGACCGGCGGCGTTGGATTCGTACTCCGCCATCGAATGGGTCGCCCCCACACGAGCGGCAGGGCGGGCATCCTTGACGGCATCACGCCCCGCCACGTGGCAGAGCCGCAGACCGTTGATGGCCCGATGCCACGAGTCCATGTCCCTGGTCCCAGGTGGCCATCCGAACGCAGCCAGGTATCCCCCCAGGGCGAGAACCCCGGGCTCGTTGATGGTGCAGTACCAATCGACCTCATCTTCGAGGGCCGTCGCCACCGCCCGGCAGTAGCGCTCGAACAGCGACGGGGCGTCCGGCGCCAAGAACCCCCCTCTGGCGGCGAGCCAGCGGGGAACGGTGAAGTGATGCAGCGTGACCATGGGAATCATCCCGTTGGAGCGCACTGCGGCCACGACCGCCCGGTAATGGCGAAACGCCTCCGAATCGAACCGCCCCTCCTCCGGCTCCACCCGCGCCCACTCCACCGAGAACCGGTAGAGCCCGAAGCCGAGTGAGGCGATGAGGGCGACGTCGTCGCGGTACCGGGCGTAGTGCTCGATGGCACTCCCGCTCGGTTCGGCCACCGGGCTTCCCCGCCGGTGCTCCCACTCCCACCAGTCCGAACCGGTGTTGTCTCCCTCCACCTGATGCGCGGCGGTGGCCGTGCCCCACAGAAAGCCGTCTGGAAAGCGCAGCTCCATTGCTCCGATGCTACGTGGTCCACCGGTCCGGTTCGGGACGTCAGGGGTCGACGACGACCATCGACACCGAGACCGTGTCACCGGCAGTGAGCCCTTCCCGCTCACGCACCATTCGCTTGACGGCCAGCACGTACGACGCCGCCTTGGTGTCGGGAAAGAGCGACGTGGCCCACGTGGTGGATCCAATGGTCACCGAGACCTTGACCGACCCGAAGCCGCGCCCCACGCCACGCACTGTGGCCTCGATCTCGTCGGCGATGCCGCCCGGGACGGTGACGAAGTGCCACGGGGCGACGCCGTCGTGGAGCCAGAGATCGGCATCGAAGGAGAACACCACGGCGGTCCCTGCTCAGAGCGGACCGGGAGAATGCTTGCGGATCCACCGATCCATGTCCGTCCAGCAGACGAGCACCCAGTCTGCCACCACCTGCCGGTCCAGCCAGCCGTCCGGTCGGGGGACGATTCGGGCTTCCAGCCTGATGTGACGCCCAGCGGGGATGGCGCGCCACAGCTCGGCGAGCGAATCGATGTCGTCGTACCCGGAGTGGCCGACGAACACCACCGACGCCGACGGCGAACCCTCCAGGGCAGCGTGCACCCCTCCCGCCCTCGGCAGCAGCAGGTGGCTCAGCGCCTCGGCGGTGTCGGCTCGCTCGATGTGCCCCGCCTTTCGCAGTCCTGCCACTGCCCGCCTCCGTCGGTCGGGGGTGAAGTTGCCACCTTCGGGGAAGGTGATGAACGCACCCCGGGACGGCATCGCCGCGTTCGAGCGAATCAGATCGGCGGTGGCCGACTGTCCTGGATGGAGGAAGACGAAGCCGGCCCTGGCCGCCACATGGTCGAAGAACGGGTCCCACAACAGCGTGGTCTTGCCCACGGCCCGGATCTCTCGACGCTGGGTGTTCGCCAGTTCGCTCATGAGGAAGAGCGCGTCGCCCGGACCCGCGTGACGGCTCACCACGATCAACGGCTCATCGCCCGTGACGGGGAACCGGACGTCGAACGTGAGGTTCAGGCACCGGCGCAGCATCGAAGTGATGGATCCGAGCCACCAGGCGAGCACCGCCTGGTGGGCGGCGACCCCGGCGGCCGGACTCCGCCGCCAGCCCGTCGCCACCCTGATGGCGAGGGCGGCGATGAGCGCCGCGAACTCGAGCACGCAGAAGGCGACGCCCAACGCCAGCAGGCGGGTGAACCGCCAGCGCTTCCGATCGACCAGGTCGCAGGCCGTCGAGACGACGAACAGCACGGGCGAAATCGCGATCGCCACCAGCGAGCCGACCAGTGCGACCGGCGTGAGCACCAGGCTGCGGATTGGCCCGGGAGGGGGGTCCATGTGCGCTCCTCGTCGCAAACCTCTCGAAATGCGGCTCTAGTCTGACATCCATGACGCCGGCAGGTCACGGTACGACGGCTCTAGTGCTCGGTGGGGGCGGGCTGCGCGGCGCCGCCGAGGTGGGCATGCTCAAGGCACTGGCCAGTTTCGGTGTCGAACCGGACGTGATCGTGGGAGCGTCGGTGGGGGCATTCAACGGGGCGATCGTGGCGTCGCTTCCGTTCGACCGGGCGGTGCACCGGTTGGAGATGGCGTGGAACTCGCCCCAATTCCGGGATCTGTTCTCCGAGGGGCTCGTGGAACGGGGGAGGAACCTGCTCCGCCACGGGACCCACGTCCATTCCAATCAGCCGCTGCGCGATCTCATCGCACAATGGGCGCCCGCCGGCCTGATCGAGGATCTCGGAATCCGCTATCAGTGTGTTGCAGCCCGGATCGAGACGTCTTCGGAGGTCTGGTTCGACCGGGGCTCGCTGGCAGACGCCGTGCTGGCATCCTCGGCCGTCCCGGGACTGTTCCCCCCCGTTGAGATCGACGGCCGGCACTACCTCGACGGAGGCGTGGTCAACTCGATCCCCATCTCGCGGGCAGTGGCTCTGGGGGCCGACGAGATCTTCGTGCTCCATGTGGGCAACGTCGACATTCCCCTCGAGGTGCCCAGGCGAGCCTGGGACGTGGCGATGGTGTCGTTCGAGATCGCCCGGCGCCATCGATTCCATCGGGACCTGAAGACGGTGCCCCCCGGGGTGACGGTGCATGTGCTGCCGACGGGGGCGGGTCCGGCAGGGCGCTTCAACGACCTCCGGCGCCTCCGCTACCGCAGTTCGTCGTCGATTCCCGAGGCGATCGAGCGGGCACGGGCGGCGACGGCCGAACTCCTCGCCAACCGGGTGGCGCGCTGACCGGACCGGGACACCCCGTCTGATTCCGGCAGGCGGCAGGCTCCACCGGTAGCCTCCCCCTCGGGAGGACTCGATGGCACTCGAACCGGCATATCTGATCGCGCTCGCAACGGAACTCGAAAAGGAGGGCCAGTACAACGGCGCTCGGTTGCTGCGGGCGGCCGCCACATCGGTCGTACTGCGGGCGGCAGAGGGGGTCCCCGTGGACGGCGACCCGATGGCCCAGGCACGGGAGATCGAGGAGATCGCCGAGGCGGTCGGAGAGAGCGCTGCGGGCTCGCTGGCCGGCCCGCTTCTCGCCACGGCGGCGGCGCTGCGCGCAGGCGCCGTTCCCCTCTACGCCGATGCACCCGATCCGCACGTGTGCCGGATCTGCGGATTCGTGCAGCTCGAGCCCTTCGCCGATCGATGCGATCACTGCGGCCGCTGGCCGGACACCGCAGAGAGGCACCGTCCCATCTACTGGCTGCGGGAGTCGACTCCACCCGAGGCGTTGACACTCCTCGCCGAGACCCCCCGGGTGATCGCCGGACTCCTCGACGGTGCGGTCACCGACCAACCGGGTCCCGACGGCGGCTGGTCTGCCCACCAGACGCTGGAGCACCTGCACAACGCCCAGTCGATCTTCCGGGGGCGGATCGATCAGCTCCTGGCAGGAGGAGACCCCGAACTGGCGTCGGTGATGGTGTGGAAGATGGAAGTGGAGGCGGTGACGACCGCCGAACTGCTCGAGAGCTACCGCACACTCAGACAGGAGATCGTCGACGTCCTCCGCGCGGCGCCGGCGGCGGCCTGGTGGAACACCGGCCGGCACGAGGAGTTCGGTCGGGTGACGCTGGCCGAACAGGCGAGCTACTTCGCCAACCACGAGCCGACCCACCTGGCACAGCTGGCAGACGCTGCTCGCGCCCGGTGAGGGGGTTCAGTCGACCGAGAGCACGATCTTGCCGACCGCCACCCGGGACTCGATGAGCCGGTGCGCTTCGGCCGCCTCGGTGAGGTCGAGAACCCTGGTGACGTCGATCGCGACCCGGCCACCGGCGATCAGGTCGAGCCCCTCGATCCAGGAGCGGCGCACGCCCTCGAAGTCGAGCAGGGCGTGCTGCCCGCCCGAATAGCCCACATAGCCCAGACCCCGGGCACGGAGGTCGACCGCCGGAGGAACCGTCTCGGCCTCGAGCGAGGCATTCCCGAAGTGCACCAGGCGCCCGAACGGGGCCAGCGCATCGAAGCTGCGGGCGCGCACATCGCCGCCGATCGGGTCGAAGACGACATCCACGCCGCGGCCGTCGGTGGCCGCCAGCAGCGAGGGGACGAAGTCCTGACGCAGGAGCACGGAGGCGAAGCCGAAGCGCCGGGCGTATTCGGCCTTTGCCGGCGAGCTCACCGTGCCGTGGACCTCGCCCAAACCGAGGACAGACGCCGCCTGCACGAGGGCCGTCCCGACACCCCCGGAAGCGCCGTGGATCAGCATCGTCTCGTCATCGCGCACCCGTGCCGCCACCTGCAGGAGGTTGAGTGCGCTGGGCAGCACCCCCATGGCGGCGGCAGACACCGGGTCCCCCACCAGTCCGCGAGGGAGAGCGAGCACCCGGCGGGCATCACAGACCACCAGTTCGGCATAGGCGTGGCCCCCCGTCAGCGCTGTCACCGGGGTGCCTTCCCGCAGGCCGTCGACGCCCGAACCCACCCCGGCCACCACCCCCGCCACCTCGATTCCGGGAATCATCGGCGGGACACCGAGACCGTCGCCTCGCCGGTTGCGAACATCGGTGAAGTTGACGCCGACGAACGCCACCCGGATCAGGACCTCTCCCGGCCCCGGCTCCGGCTCGGGGACCTGGCGGCACTCGAACACCTCCGGCGGCCCGTACGCCGGCACGACCATCGCCCTCATAACCGGATCCCGTTCATCGGCGCCGAGTGTGCCAGCGCCCGGGCCAGGTCGCAACGACGGGCGCCGGCGGGCCCTAGGGTTGGGGCGATGGATGACAGCGCTCGCAGATCGATCGTCGGCACAACCGGGGCCATCGTCATCGGCGCCCTCGTCGCCTGGGCGGGAAGCGGCGGCAGCGCCACCGTCGGCTCGATCTCGGTGTTCGCCCTGTGCGGCCTGCTGGCGTACGGGATCAACTGGGCGGTCTTCGTCCCGTCGAACGCGGCCAAGACCGAGAAGTACTACGACCTCACCGGCAGCGCCACCTACGGCACTGTCATCCTCGTGGCCGTTCTGCTCAGCGGCGAACTCGACGCCCGGGCGTGGATCGTCGCCGTGATGGTCTGGGTGTGGGCCGCCCGACTCGGCACGTTCCTGTTCCGCCGGATCAGACGGGATGGACGCGACGGTCGCTTCGACCGGATCAAGACCGACCCGCTGCGGTTTTTCATGACCTGGACCATCCAGGGTCTGTGGGTGCTTCTCACCGCCGCGGCAGCGCTGGCCATCATCACCAGCAGCGAACGCGAGACCCTCGGCGTCGCCGGGGTCGCAGGCATCGCGATCTGGCTGACCGGCTTCGCCATCGAAGTGGCGGCGGACCGCCAGAAGTCGGCGTTCAGGAGGGATCCGGCCAACTCCGGCCGGTTCATCCGCACCGGTCTCTGGGCGTGGTCGCGTCACCCCAACTACTTCGGGGAGATCACCCTGTGGACCGGTATCGCCGTCATGGCCCTGCCGATCCTCTCCGGCTGGCGGTGGGCGGTGCTGGTCTCGCCGGTGTTCGTGACGCTCCTTCTCACCCGGGTCAGCGGCATCCCCATGCTCGAGGCGCGGGCCGATGGGCGCTGGGGCGGCGAAGCCGAGTACGAGGAGTACAAACGGGCGACCCCGATCCTCGTACCGCGCCCGCCCGCCCGAGACCGGAGCGTCTCACCGGGCTCCGGCTGAACGCGAGGCGCTGGCATACTCGAACCGAACGCCGGCGAGTCAGGTCAGGAGACAGCATGTTCGAGATCGCCCACACCGTCCAATCCTGTCTCCGCGCCGGCACCGTCGTACACGTGGCGTGGCTGGTCGGGGGCGCACCGTTCGACCCATCCGAAGCGGTGGCGCTCACACCGGGAGGAGGGCGGACGGGAAGCCTCCTCGGCGGAGCAGTCGATCACGTCGTCGCAGACGCCCTGACCGCCCATCGCGAACCGGGCGGGCTCGTCCGGATCCCGGTTGGGCCGGTAGAGGCGCTCCTGACCGGGCGGCCGGAGGGAACCGAGCTCGTGATCGCGTTCGCAGCCGGTTCGGCCTTCCCCCATGAGCTCTGGGACGAGCTCGCCGCCCGGCGGCCGGTGACGTTTGGGGCCACCCTGGACAACGGCAGGTTCGTCGATCTGCGGCTGCTGGAGCCATCCGGCACCTCCGAAGTCGAGTTGACCGACGACGAGCTGATCACCTCGCTGGCCCCCGTTCCACGCGTGGTCATATCCGGCTCGGGGCCGATCGCCGAGGCCCTCTCGCACGTCTTCGCGCTGGCGGAGTGGCAGGCGGACGTGATCGCCGACGTGACGGCGGCCGCCGGCCTCATGTCCACGCTCTCGAACACGGATGCGGTGATCGTGATGGGCCACGACGTCGAGATCGCAGGACGCGCCCTCGAAGCGGCCATCGGGTCGAGAGCCGGATACGTCGGCTCGATCGGCTCGACCCGCATGCAGCAGCTTCGACAGGACTGGCTCGCCTATCGAGGCGTGCAATGGGACGCCCGGGTGCACGGACCGGCCGGGTTTCCCATCAATCCCTCCAACCCGGGGGAGATCGCCGTGTCGATCGTCGCCGAAGCCATCTCCTCGCTGCGGTCCTTCGGCGAGCCGCCCCCGGGCCTTTGATCCGAGCCGCTGCTAAAATACGCCTCCATGAGTCACCCGTCACCCGACCGAGAGCCGGCCGACGCCATCACCGGGATGTGGTCTTCGCCGCCCGACGATCAGTTGCTGGTCGACGCCGAATGCAGCCCCACCAAGACATGCAGGAACATGGTCGGGGTCTCGTTCGATGGTTTCGCAGAGCCGGGCACGGACTTGAGACAGGCGTGGAGAGCCAAGCTCGAACGCGAAGGCAAGGTCGCCGACGGCGGGACCAGCCTTGGCGAACTGGTCCTGGGGCGGTCGGACGCCTGAGCGACTCCGGCGCACCGCGAGCATGACTTTGAACCTCCCGGCCGACGTCAGCGAACTCGATCGATGGCTGACGGCCGAGAGGTACCTGGCGGACCGAGGTCTCGCCACCGCCGCCTTCATCGCCATCACCCTGGGCCGCCCTCTCCTGCTCGAAGGTGAGGTCGGAGTGGGCAAGACGGAGCTGGCCAAGACCCTGGCGGCGATCTTCTCCCGACGGCTGATTCGACTCCAGTGCTACGAGGGAATCGACACCAACCAGGCGCTCTACGAGTGGGACTACGCCCGCCAGATGCTCCAGATCCGGGCCCTCTCCGAGCATCAGCTCACCGACGAGCACTCCGTCGACGCCCTGTTCGGCGAGAAGTTCCTCCTCGAGCGCCCCCTGCTCGAAGCCGTACGCGCCGGCGGAGACTGCGTGCTGTTGGTGGACGAGGTCGACAGGGCCGATGACGAGTTCGAGGCATTCCTCCTCGAGTTGTTGTCGGACTTTCAGGTCACGATCCCCGAGTTCGGGACGATCAGGGCGAAGACCCGCCCTCTGGTGGTGCTCACCTCCAACCGGACCAGGGAACTGCACGACGCCCTGAAGCGGCGGTGCCTCTACCACTGGATCGAGTACCCGACGCCCGAACGCGAAGAGGAGATCGTTCGCGCCCGCATCCCCGACGTGTCGGACGCCCTCGCATCCAAGGTGGTGGCCGCGGTGCAGAGACTGCGAGGCCTCGAACTGGCCAAGCCTCCCGGTGTCGCCGAAACGCTCGACTGGGTCGAGGCGCTGCAGGTGATCGGAGCGAGCGACCTGGACGAGACGACCGCATCCGACACCCTGGGATCGGTCGTCAAGGACCGAGACGACCTCGACGTCGTCGGGCGGAGGCTCGGGAGCATCGTCGGTGGCGGATGACAAGGGTCTGCTGACAACACTGCTCGGGTTCTGCACCGCGTTGAGGGACGGCGGCCTCAAGGTGGGAACGGACGACGCGATGGCATACACCTCGGCGGCCGCTCTCCTCAATCCCACCAAGCTGGAGGATCTGTACTGGGCGGGACGGGTGACGCTGGTCCACTCCCGGGACCAGATCGAGGTCTACAACGCGGCATTCACTCGATACTTCCTCGGCGGAAGCGAAGACGAACGCCCCGGTGCCAAGAAGCCGCCGGCTTCGGGGCGCGGCGCCGATGCGGTCTTCGACGTTCCTTCGGGCGAGCGACCCGATCACTCCGACGAGGACGAGGACACCACGCGTCTGGGGGCCATCGCCGCCACGGTCGTCGTCGACCGATCCAAGTCCTTCTCCGAGTGCACAGAAGAAGAACTCGAGTCCTTGCGGCGGATCATCTCCAAGCTGCGGGTCGCCCCTCCCACCCGGCGGACGAGGAGACGCCGCAGCTCACCGGCCGGGAAGAACCTCGACCTGCGCCGGATGGCCAGGGAGACGATGCGCAGCCACGGCGAGCCGGGTGAGCTCACCTGGCTGGAGCGTCGCGCCAAGCCGCGGCCGCTGGTGCTTATCCTCGACATCTCCGGGTCGATGGCCGACTACTCGCGCAACCTCCTCCAGTTCGCCCACTCGACGAAGCGGGCCGCCGGCCGGGTGGAGGTGTTCTGTTTCGGAACCCATCTCACCCGTATCACCCCGTCTCTGAGAAGACGCGATCCCGATGAGGCCCTCGCACTGGCGGGTCAGGAGGCGAGGGACTGGGCCGGAGGCACCCGCATCGGGGCGTCCCTCGACCAGTTCGTCCGCTCCTACGCCCGGCGGGGCATGGCCCGCGGGGCCATCGTCGTGATCTGCTCAGACGGCCTCGATCGGGGGGACCCCGAGCTCCTCGACGACGCCCTCGAGCGGCTCGGCCGGCTCTGTCATCGCATCGTGTGGATGAATCCCCTCAAAGGGGACCTGGACGAGTACACGGCGACGAGCCTCGGCATGTCCGTAGCGCTGCCCCACATCGATCTCCTATGGTCCGGGCACAACCTGACCAGCCTGGAGGCATTCGCCGGGGCACTGCCGGACATTCGATAGGAGCGACCATGCGTTGGAGCATTTCACTGAGGGCCGACGGCGACCGCCCGCTCGAGCGGGAGGAGATCGTGGAGCTGGCCGATGCCGTCGCATCGCTGGATGGCATCGCCAGCGGGATCGGGACCAACAGCTACTCGGCCCAGATCGTGATCGAGGCTCCGACCCCCGACGAAGCCGTCGACCTGGCCATCGAGGCCTTCACCGCCGCGGCCGCCCGCGCCGGGCTCCCCTCGTGGCCGGTCGCCTGGGCCGAGTCGATCGGGGACGAAGAAGAGTTCGAGGAATTCGCGTGATCAGGCTCGGGACCCTCGGCGGGTACCCGTTCGAAGGTCCCAGGGTGCTCGGGGGATGGAGGCCGCCTGCCGGTCCGGGGCTCTTCGCGATCCTCCATCGAGCCGACCCGGACTCCCAGCGGTTCGAGGTGATCTACCTCGGACACGCCGACGACCTCTCCGAAGCCGGACTGCCCTTCGATCACCCGCACAGCGACCTCTGGATCGAACGGGCCGGAGGGAAATGGAACCTCCACGTCGCCAGCTACGTGATCCCCGGCGGCCTGCGATCACACCGCGAGCGCATCACCGAGGAGCTGATCGCCATCTACCACCCGAGCTGCAACCCCGAGCAGTTCGACCGGGCGTGGGAGGACCACTGGATCCAGACCTACCGGGCACCCACCACCAAGCCGCTCACCACCGACCGCGAAGCACCGTCGACGTGACGTCCCGGACCCGGCGGCGGGGGCCGAACGGCCGGGCCTACTCGTCGGGGGTGTAGCCCACTCCCTCGAGCTGCCGGGAACGACGGTGGCCCATCGCCGGCAGATTGGTTCCGCTGTGGACGTGGGCGTCGTGGTCGAAGGTCGCTCCCACGACTATGCCCTCTGCCATGCCGTAGAGCAATGGCAGGGCGCCGGCGATGACGCGACCGGTGCTGTTGATGCTTCCCAGTCCGGCGTCGATCGGCTCTGCGTTGCGCTTGATGTCCCACACCAGGTCGGAACACTCCTCGAGGACCGTCGCGACCCGCGTGAGCTGCCCGCCCACGATGTAGAGGTAGATGGCGAGCCCGGCGATGAGCAGGACGATGTCGATGACCGAGAAGAGGGCCAGAGAGCTCATGATCTCACCTTGTCCAGAACGCGGCCGAGGAAGAGATGGTGCTGGAGGCCCTCGTTGAGGACCGCCTCCACCCGCTTCGCAGTCTCGGCGATGAGGGCCGTGTCATTCGTGTTCGCCACGGCCTGGTTGAGGGTCTCACGGATCGTGTTGACCCGCTGTTCGATCGTCCGGACCAGGACGACGAGGATCGTGAGCAGCGCCGCCACCGCCACCACGACGACGAGGCCGGCGATGTTGGCGAACTGCCAGAGCTGGTCCTGTGTGTAGCCGTCCAGCATGTCAGCCTCCGAGTCGCTTCCGTCCGCGGTTGAGGCCATCGGTGATGGCCTCGGCGGACTCGATGGTGGTGTTCAGCCCGGCGAGTCCTGCCGTGTTGTGCACGGCCTTCACGAGGCCTTCGTTGACCGCCGACGCCTGGTTGCCGATGCGGCGGGCGAGAAGGAGGATCGGGACGACCAGGGCGACGACGACGAGCACGACGACGAGCCCGATCGTGTAGCCGACGACCCAGCCGGTGTTCGCTGCGAGGATGAATGACGCCATGCTCAGATCCCCTCTGCGAATTCGCGCACCGGGGCGAGCATCGAGTTGACGGCGTCCACCGAGGCAGGGACGGGGTCGGTCTTCTGGACGATGACGTCCACTCCCCCGATGAGCGCATCGAGGGTCTTGACCACCGCCCGCAGGTGGCCGATCACCCGGATGAGGCCCAACGCCGCCGCGGCGATGATGAGCCCTGCGAGGACCAATGTGACGATTGCAACAGTCTCCATGGACCCTCCTAATCCAAGAGCTTGGCGACGGATCCGGCGTAGCGGACCGCACCGTTGGCGACTTCCGAGATGGTCTCGCCCGTCACGGCCAGCCGTTCCGGAACGCTCCCGACCTCACCGATGACCCCGACGCCGCCGGCGAGTGTCGTGTCGGCGGCACCCCGGATGCGTTCGAGTGCGGCGAGCACCCGGTTGAGGAGCGCCACCAGCACCGGCACGATGACCAGCAGGAGCACGAGGTTTCCTATTGCCCAGAGCGACATGCGTACCTCCTCGTCAGTCCGTCGCCGGTCGGTAGGGAAGGAAGAAGCGGCGGGCGACCCTGGCGAGCGCCAT
>DATCZS010000087.1:0-5131 GCA_036525795.1 Acidimicrobiia bacterium
TCATGGTCACTACGACCACACCACCGGCATGAGCGGACTCCTCGGCCTGCTCGGCCCAGGCGGCCTCCCGGTGGTGCTGCACCCGGAGGCGTGGACCGAGCGGCGCATCGTCATCCCCGACGGCGGCCATCGCTCGCTGCCGACCCCGTCCCGGGCTGCGATCGAAGGGGCCGGGTTCGACATCGTCGAAGAGACCAGGCCGTCGTTCCTGTTCGACGGAGCGGTCCTGGTCACAGGAGAGATCGACCGAACGACGCCGTACGAAACCGGGTTCCACGGGCACGAACGCCGCGGGCCCGCCGGCTGGCACGCCGACCCGGAGATACGCGACGACCAGGCGATCGTGGTGCAGGTCCGGGATCGCGGGCTGGTGGTGCTCACCGGATGCGGCCATGCCGGGGTGGTCAACATCGTTCGCAAGGCCCGGGCCCTCACCGGGGTCGACCGGATCCTGGCCGTGGTGGGTGGATTCCATCTCGGCGGACGCTCGTTCCATTCGCGGATTCCCGACACCGTGGCGGCGCTGGCGTCGTTCTCGCCCGAGTTCCTGGTCCCGGCCCACTGCACCGGCTTCATGGCCACCCATGCGCTCTCCAGGGCGATGCCGGAGGCGGTGATCCCCAACCTGGTCGGAACCCGGTACGTGTTCTAGGGAGCGATGGCCAGACTTGCGACTTGTGACTTGCGACTTGCGACTCGAGACGTGCGACGTGCGACTCGAGACTTGCGACGTGCGACCCGAGACGTGCGACTTGCGACTTGCGACCAGCCAGACGTGCGACGTGCGACGTGAGACGTGCGAAGCGCCCTGGCGGCGATCGACATAGAGTCTGGCGGTGTGATGGCGATGGAGCGGGTATGACGGTGGGCCTCCCCTTCCTCTCCGAGGAGTACATGGAGGCGGGTACGGCGCTGCTGGCCGACGATCCGGACGTCTGCCGGGCGATCGCCGGAGTCGACGTGGGATTGGTGTTCGAGGTGACCGACGGACCGGACGGCGACTTCAGCTACTACATCCGCGTCGACGAGGGCCGGGTGGAGCTGGCGCGGGGCGTGCTCGAGAACCCGTCTGCCACCATTCGCAGCAGCTACGAGACCGCCGGACGGCTGGCCCGCAAAGAACTGGGCAACCAGATGGCGTTGATGACCGGCAAGGTGAGGTTCACCGGCAGCCTCGAGGCCATCCTGACGCACCGTGCCGTGCTCGACCTGATCCAGACCCGGCTGAGCGGCCTCCACATCCGGTACTGAGGCGGCGCAGGTGCGGCAGCCCCTGACGATCGCCTGCGCCCAACCCTCGGTGGTGGCCCACGACGTGGACGGGAACGTGTCGCGGCATGCCGAAGCGATTCGGAGGGCCGCGGCCAGGGTGGTGGTGTTCCCGGAGATGTCGCTCACCGGATACGTGTTCGACGCTTCCCCCCTCGAACCGGATGATCGACGTCTGGAGCCGATCTCCCTGGCGAGTGCCGAGACCGGATCCCTGGCGCTGGTGGGCGCACCGGTCGCCGAAGGACGGCACCGGTACATCGCCATGCTGGCGGTCACGGGGACCGGTGTCTCGGTGGCATACCGGAAGATGTCGCTCGCCTCCGAAGAGGCGCGTTGGTTCGCGCCGGGCGAAGAGCCGGCGGTGGTGGCGGTCGACGGGTGGCGGCTGGGCCTCGCCATCTGCAAGGACACCGGAGAGCCCGGACATGCCGCCGCCACGGCGACGCTCGGTATGGACGTCTACGCCGCCGGGGTGCTCGAGTCGGCGGTCGACGCCGGGGTGCCACGGTCGCGGGCCCGGCGGGTGGCCCGCGACCACGGTGTGTGGGTTGCGATGGCTTCGTTCGCGGGACCGGCGGGAGAAGGATTCGATCGCGGTGCAGGCGGGTCGGGCATCTGGCGGCCGGATGGCTCCGAAGCCGACCGGGTGGGGGCCGAGATCGGCGCCATCGCTCGCACCTCCATCGGGTGAGCCCGACCGATCACGCGCCTGCCCCGGCCAGGAAGCGGCCGGTCCGGGCGTCGTGGGGTGTCCCGTCCCGGGCGATTTCCTCCCCGCGCAGGAAGGTGGCGACGACCCGGCCGCGGAAGGTCGTCCCCGAGTACGGGCTCCACCCGGCTTTGGACAGGACGTCGGCATCGGACACGGTCCAGGCCGCCTCCGGGTCGACCAGCACCAGGTCGGCGTCTGCCCCCACCGCGATCGCTCCTTTGCGAGGAGCGAGGCCGTAGCGAACCGCCGGGGCCAGGGAGTAGAGCCGCGCCACGTCCTCCAACCCGATCCGCCCACTCAGCGCCGCGTCGAGCAGGAACGGGAACGTGGTGTCGATCCCGGGCAGGCCGAACGGTGCATCCCAGATCCCGCCCTGTCCTTTCTGGGCCAGGGTGGAAGGAGCGTGATCGGTGGAGAAGTGCGAGAACGCCCCCGATCGCACCGCGTCCCACATCCGGTCGCGGTCCACCTCCGACCGGATGCGGGCAGGAGGGGTGAACTTGCGCAACGGACCTTCCGTCAGCACCTCGTCCTCGAACAGGGCGAAGTACTGGGGGCAGGCCTCGGCGGCGATGTCGGCTCCCCAGGCCCTGGCCGACTCGATCACCTCGATCACCTCAGGGCTCGACACGTGGGCGAAGGTGGCCTTGACGCCGGTGTGATCGGCCAGCACGGCGGCGGCGGCGATCGCCACCAGCTCCGCTTCCCGATTGCGCCAATCCAGGAGAATGCCCGGGTCGTCGCGCCCCTGATCCCGCAGCACCCGCTCCGCCTGTGCCGTGATCGACTCGTCCTCGCAGTGGACCAGGGTGCGGCCGTCGACGGACCCGATGGCCGAGAAGGCGTCGAGGAGATGAGCCGGGTCGATGCCGGGGACACCGTGGGTGGTGCAGGTGAAGATCTTGAAGAAGGTGACGCCCGCCGCCCACAGTGCCGGGATCTCTCCGATCCGGTCGGGCCACACGTGGGCGGCGAGGCCGAAGTCCACGTTCGATCGGGTTCGAAGGTGGGCGCGCTTCTCCTCGAGATCGGCCACCGACCGGATCGGGTGGGCATGGGTGTGCTCGACGATCGTGGTGACTCCGCGGGCGGACGCGGCCCTGGTACCGGTCGGGAAGTCCTCGCGCTCGGTCGGACCGGGATCCATCAAGTGCACGTGCGTGTCGACCATCCCGGGAAACACCAACAGCCCGGTCGCGTCGACGGTGTGCCCGGCGGCATCCAGTGGTCCGATGCCGGCGATCCGGCCGTCCTCCACGGCCACATCGCCGCGGACGGGCCCGCCCGCGGTCACGATCGTCCCGCCGACGAACGTCACATCAGCCATTCGAGCTCACTCCTCGTCGCGAATCGCACAACATATAGGATCGTCGAGGCCTTCGACATCAGGAGCGAGCGTGGCACGGCAAGTAGGACTTGGAAGCATCGGGTTGGGGTGGTGGGGCAAGGTCCTCGCCGACGCCGCCGCCAAGACGGGAGAGGCACGGATCGTCTCGTGCTTCGCCCGGGGAGAGGAGGGCCGCAACGCCTTCGCCGAGAAGTACGGGTGCCGGGCGGCGCCGTCGCTCGACGAACTCCTGGCGGATCCCGAGGTGGAAGGAGTGCTGGTTGCGACCTCGCACGGCAGCCACCGGGCGCTGATCGAGGCAGCGGCGGCGGCCGGGAAGGCGGTCTTCGTGGACAAGCCCCTGACGGTGAGCGTGGCCGAGGGCAAGGCGGCCATCGCCGCCGCCGAGACGGCCGGCGTGGTCCTCCAGGTCGGCCACCAGCGGCGTCGCACGGCCGCCAACCGGAGGATCAAGACCATGATCGACGCAGGCGAACTGGGCGAACTGGAGACGCTCCAGGCGGTGCAGTCGCTTCCCAACGGGTTCGTCATGCCCGAGCAGGCGTGGCGGTGGAACGCAGACGAGAGCCCGCTTGGTGGCATGACCTCTCTCGGGATTCACAAGATCGATTCGATGACCTACCTCGCCGGCCCGATCAAGTCCGTCTTTTGTTTCAGCCGACCGGGGCGCGGCTATTCGATCGACGAGGCGACGGTGCTCGCCCTCGAGTTCGACAGCGGAGTGGTGGGAACGCTGACCACCTCCTTCTTCACGCCGGTGATCTCCGAGCTGGCCGTGTATGGACAGGACGCCACCGCGTTCAACCAGGCCGACGGAGCCAGGCTCCTCGTGCAGAAGCGGGGCGAGGCGACACGGGAAGAGGTGGCGCTGGAACCGATCGATCCGGTGGCCGACCAGCTGGCCGAGTTCGCCCGGGCGATCCGCGGTGAGGCGACTCCCGAGGTAGGGGGCCGCGAGGCGCTGGAGATGGTGGCGATCCTCGAGGCGGCAGTGGAGAGCGCCCGCACCCGGCGGGCGGCCGAAATCGCCGACTTCCGCTGATGCGCCGGCTGAACCCCTCCAGCGTCGCCCCGCCGTTCGCCACCTACGCCCACGGGGTCGAGGTCTCCACGCCGGCCCGGTTCGTGTTCGGAGCGGGTCAGGTCGGTGTCGACGCCGACGGATCCACCGGCAGCGGCATCGAGGCCCAGGCCAGGCTGGCGTGGCAGAACATCGAACGGGTGCTGGCAGAAGCGGGCATGGGCATTCCTGACATCGTCCAGCTCAACATGCTTCTCGTCGACCGGGCGGACCGCGACGGCGCAATGGCGGTCCGCGACCAGGTGCTCGGCGAGCACCGGCCTGCCTCCACCCTCATGTACATCTCGGGCCTCGCCCGCCCCGAATGGCTGATCGAGATCGACTACGTCGCCGCCAGGGAGGAGTGACCTGTTTCTCCCCCCGACGGGGGGAGTACCGCCGATGGCACCCTTCCTTCGAGGTGTGACCTGTTTCTCCCCCCGATGGGGGGAGTACCGCCGAAGGCGGGGAGCGGGGCTTCCCCTGATCCCTGAGTTTTCAGGTTTCTCCCCCTCCTGGGGGGAGTACCGCCGAAGGCGCGGAGGGGGGCAATGCGGCCCCCTCCGGCCCTACGGGCCACCTCCCCCAAAAGGGGAGGAAACCAAGGGCCCCCTCCGGCCCTACGGGCCACCTCCCCCAAGACGGGAGGAAACCAAGGGCCCCCTCCGGCCCTACGGGCCACCTCCCCCAAAAGGGGAGGAAACCAAGGGCCCCCTCCGGCCCTACGGGCCACCTCCCC
>DATCZS010000088.1:0-2153 GCA_036525795.1 Acidimicrobiia bacterium
CGTCAACGCTGCGGCGAATCCGGCCGGGGCTCGCCAGCGGCGTTGCCCACGAAACACGGCACCCGGGGTGATCGCCGCCGCCGCTCCCAGCGCCACCATGGCCGCCTCGGTATCGGGCACCGTTCCCCACACCCCGAACACGGTCAACGCAAACAGCAGCCACATCGTTGCCCCGGAAACGTCGGACGCCCGGGAGGTGTTCACCGCGACGGCCACGGCGGCGACAACCAAAAGCGGCAGGGCCCACCCTGGCGTGTCGAGGTCAGGAGGCTGCAGACCGAGCAGTCCTACGGAGGCGGCCGTGACCACCACCCACACCGCCGCAGACTCGAACCAGCGGCGAAGAACTGCCGTAACGGCCAACCCGATTGCGCCCGCGGCCAGACCGACCAGGAACTCTTGTTCGGCGAACAGGCGGAGCACGCTCAGCGGGTTCATGTGAGACCGAGGAAGAACCAGAGGGCGCCGGCGACGAGGATCACAAGAGCGGTGACCACCGAGGCGATGAGGAGATAGCGGGTCTGCACCGTCAGTCCGCCGCGTCGGTGATCGCCTCTGACATGCTCGGGTGGACCATCAGGGTCTCGACCAGGTCGGAAACCCGGACCCGGGTCTGCACCGCCAGGGCGAGCGTCCCGATCAGCTCCGAGGCGCGATGCCCGACGATCGTTCCCCCCAGCACCACCCCGGTCGCCGGGTCTGACACCACCTTGACGAAACCGCGCGTGAAGCCCTGCAGCACCGCCCTGGCGTTGGCGGCGAACGGAACCTTGGTCGTTCTGACCTTGCGCCCCTCCTCGGCGGCCTCCACCTCTTCCAGACCCACAGACGCGATCTCCGGCTCGGTGAAGATGGCCTGCGCCACCTTCGAATAGTCGATCGGCGTCACGGGGCGCCCGAAGATGTGGTGGGCGATCTTCTTTCCCTGCATCGAGGCCACCGATGACAGCGGCATCTGGCCGGTGCAGTCGCCGGCGGCGTAGATGTGCGGCTGCGACGTGCGCTGGTACTCGTCGACGAGGATGTACCCGCCGCCGGTCCCCACGCCCGCCTCCTCCAGTCCGATCCCACCGGTCAGCGGCACCGACCCGACCGCAAGCAACACGTGGGATCCCCTGACGATGCGTCCGTCATCGCACACGACCTCGACCCCTTCGCCGCTGCGCACGATGCTCTCGGCCCGGGCGCCGATCACGAGCTTCACGCCCCGCTCCAGGAAGTCCTCTTCCAGCACTGCGGCGACCTCGGGATCCCGGTGAGGGAGGATCTGCTGGCGGCTGACTACGAGCGTCACCCGCGAACCGAGCGTCTCGAAGATGTGGACGAACTCGACACCTGTGACGCCTGACCCGACGATCACGATGTGCTCGGGGACCTCCGCCAGATCGTATGCATCCCTGGTCGTGAGGACCCGTTCCCCGTCGACCGTCGCCCACGCGGGCACCCTGGGTTCCGACCCGGTGGACACCACGGCGTAGTCGAACTCGACCGGCACCTCTCCGGCCGCGGTCGACACCAGCGCCTCATGCGGACCCGTGAGACGGCCCCGGCCCTCGTGGAACACCACGCCCTGGCTGTCGAGCATGCCCTGCCAGCCCCGGGTGATGTCGTTCGAGATCGTGGCGATCCGCTGTGCCAGCTGGGCCGGATCCACCTTCCCCGGCTCGGCCACCAGCCCCAGCCGGGCGGCGTTTCGGATCGAGTTGATGCGAATGGCGGTGGCGGTCATCGTCTTCGACGGGATGCAGTCCCACAGATGGGCCGCCCCTCCGAGAATCGAGCTCTCCACCAGGGTGACCCTGGCTCCCAGCGCGGCGCCGGTGGTGGCAGCCGCCGTTCCGGCAGGCCCCCCTCCGATGATCAGAAGACGCGGTTGGTGGTCGGTCACGAAGCGGATGGTACGCGCTCGTCCTCGCTTCGCAGTTCGAATGCCCTACGGGCGGTACACCCCGAACACCAGGCGCAGCGCGTTCGACACTTCCCCCACCGTGGCCCCCGCCGCCAGGGCCTCCCTCATCGGCGGCAGCAGGTTCCGTTCCGTACGGGCGGTCTGCTCCACCGCGCCCAGCGCCGCATCGACTCCCGGCTGATCGCGGACGGCCCGCCAGTCGGCCAGCCGGGCGCGCTGGCTGTCCTCCAGAGCCGGATCGACC
>DATCZS010000089.1:0-2144 GCA_036525795.1 Acidimicrobiia bacterium
GGTACCGTGGGCTTACACCCAACGAGTATCTGGCAATGCGGCATGGGGAGGTCCACGTGCCGCAGAAGGCCGTCCTCATCACCTTCGACGACGGCTATGAGGAGATCGATCGCTATGCGCTCCCCGTCCTGGAGCGCTTCGGCTTCGGATGCTGCGTCTACATCGTCACCGGAGAGCTGGCCGGCACGAACGCTTGGGACGAGGTGGACGGGTCCGCGACCCATCGGCTTCTGGATGCGGAGCAGATCCGTCAGTGGCAGGCCAAAGGAGTCGAGTTCGGCGGACACTCCCGAAGGCACCCGAGCCTCCCCACCCTGGACCGGTCGGGGATTCGCTCGGAGGTCGCAGGCTGTGCCGGAGATCTGGGGCAGGTGACCGGTCGCGCTCCCAGGACCTTCGCCTATCCCTACGGTGACTTCGACGACCGTGTGGTGGACGAAGTCCGCCGAGTCTACGACCTGACCTTCACGACGATCGAGGGCCTGAACCACCCCGGGACGGATCCCCACCTGCTCCGACGGACCATGGTGTTACCCACGGACTCGGGTAGCGACGTGGGCGTCCGGGCCCGGCTGGGATACCACCCCCGGGACGTCTGGCTCCGGTGGCGCGCCCGCTCGATGGCGCCCGTGCGAAGTCTCGTCCGGGCGCTCTTCGCAAGGGCGTGACCTTGTCCGCCCGAGAGAGTCCGGCACAGCCGCCGAAGCCATACGAGATTCTGCACATCCTCGGTACCGCCGGGCAGGCGGGCACCGGAATCTCGAGGATGGTGAAGGTGCTTGCCGCGCATCTCGATCCGTCAGAGTTCCGTGTGTCGGCCTGTTTCCTCGCAGGCCCAGGTCCGTGGATCGGCCGACTGACCGCTGCGGGCGTCACCACATGGCGCCTCCCCTGGTCGCGGCCCCGCGATCTGCCCGGCGCGATCCGCTTCTGGCGACTCCTCCGCTCTCATCGACCCGATTTGGTGCACTGCCACTTCGGTGGAAGGGCCGTCTGGCGGCTGGCCCGCTGGACATCGGGAGCCCCACTCGTGGTGCATGCGCATGGCCGCGTACGCCACGAGCTCGACTTCGAGCCGGTCATCCGGCGGCTACGCGATGCCGACGCGGTGATTGCGACGTCGCATGCGGTGGCGGCGTTCGTGGACGCATCCTCGGTCCGGGTGATCCATCCACCCCTCGCGATGCCCCCGGCTCCAACGCATCCGGAGAGCAGCGTCGTGGGGGCTGCTGGGCGATTGGTCCCTATCAAGGGCTATGACAACCTCATCCGAGCGTTCGCCGGACTCTGCAGGATCCGGCCCGGGGTCCGGCTCGAAATCGCAGGAGAAGGTCCGTGGAGGACAGCTCTCGAGGCGGAGGTGCACCGTCTCGGGCTCGACAGCGTCGTGACGTTCCTGGGCTGGGTCGACCATCTCCCGATGGTCATGCGCCGGTGGTCGGTCTTCGTACAGCCGGCGATGGAAGAGGCCTTGGGCATCACCGTCCTCGAGGCGATGGCCTCCGGTCTTCCGGTGGTGGCGAGCGATGTCGGTGGCCTGCCGGAGATCGTCGAACCCGGCGTCACGGGAATGCTGGTGCGCCGAGGCGATGAGGGGGCGCTCATTTCGGCGATGGACTCATTGCTTGGCAACGACTCGCTGCGGGTGACCTTGGGTCGGGCAGCCCGGGAGCGAGCAAGGGAGTTCGGGCAGGCTCGGTTCGCCGAACAGGTGGCGTCCGTATACCGGTCCCTCATCGCCCCGCCGGACCCGTGCTCCGACCCGTCCTCGGGCCAGCCAAGTCATCCGACCTAGAGCCCGGGAGGGAGGGGGAGGCTCACCAAGTCGAGGCGCCACCGGGCTCACAGGGGGCGTGCGGCGCCGTGGCTTGTCGGAGCGTCGTGTGAGCTCAAAGGTCTCGGTAGGGCCACCCACCGAGGTGCCGACGACCAGAGCGAATGGGCACCTTCGGGCCGACTGCCTATCTTTGTCCGTGCCAGCCCTCAAGGATCTGTGGACGGACCAAAGATGCGGTCAAGAGGCTATTCACGGATTCGCTCAGCCCAAGGGTCAGAAACCAATGCCTTCGACGTCGAGGCGATGCGGTCGTGACCCGGGGCGGAGGCCGCGCTCCCTCCCCGGCGCGTAGAAGGGCCGACTCCCA
>DATCZS010000090.1:0-18992 GCA_036525795.1 Acidimicrobiia bacterium
CTCGTCGGTGGCGAGGGAGGAGTCCCAGACGATGGCGTCGGTATAGGCCAGAGCGGCCTTCTCGGCTTCGGTGTAGCGATCGGAGGTCTGGAACATGAGGAGATCGTCGTAGCGGTCCTCGGTGGCTGCGGCGTCCACCGAGCGCTGGGCGGCGCAATAGCCGCACTCCACCGTCTTGGTGACGTACACCCGGCACAGCTCCTTGAGCTGATGATCGACGACGCCGTCGACGAAGGTGTCCATCCACGCCGTGCTGAACGCCTTGAGGACGGCCGGGACGTGCGCCCGAACCGCCTGGCTCTCGGGCCGGGGCGTTCCGACCCGGCGGGCACGGTCGAGGATCTCGTGGACCTCGGGGTCGTCGATCGACGACAGGTCTGGGTAGGGAATCCGTGGCACGGTCGCCTCTCGTTGCGAGGTGGCGAGGCTACCGGCTCCCCCCTGGACCCGCAATCGATTGCAGGGAAATCGACCCCGGCGGAGGTCAGCGATCGGCCTGCCGATCGCCGATCGCCGATCGCCGACCTCCGGTGTGCGTCTCCGGAATCCACAGGATGGAGCCGAGGAGGACGAGGCCGGAGAGGGCCAGCAGGGGGAGGGTGGCGGCCAGTCTTCCGCTCTCCTCGAGCAGCCATCCCGACAGGAGCGGAGCGACCAGGAATGCGGCGTCCCCGGTGAACCGGAACGATCCGAGCCGGGGCCCGAGACGGCCACCCTCCGAGAGGTCGGCGAGGAGGGCGGTGCCGACGTTGACGGATATCGAGCCGAAGCTGGTGAGTGCGATCGTCGCCCACCAGGCTGCCAGCCCCGGAACGAAGGTGAAGATCGCCACGCCGGCCACCGTGATGACGAGGCCGGGAATGAGGGCGGCGCGCCGGCCCATCTGGTCCATGATCCGTCCGGCTGTCAGCGACCCGGCGAGTCTGGCCAGCCCACCGATGCCGAGCGCCAGCCCGACGAGCCCCACGTCGAGGCCGAGATCCTCGTCGGCGATGATCGGTACGAGCGTCTGGGCGAGGGCGGCACCGATCGAGAACTGAACCGCCGGAAGGAGGTAGATGACCGCGAGCACCCGCCTGGGAACCGGTCTTCCGGCCCCGGAGCCCGCCTTGTCCCCGTGATGGCCCGCCGCGGGCGGGGAGGGAATCAGGAAGAGGGGGAGGACCACACCGAGAGCGAGCACCGCCCCGAAGCCGACGGCCACCCGCCACCCGGCCGCAGAGCCGATGAACCCTCCCAGGGCGGGGCCGATCGCCTGCGCCGTCAGCAGCGACCCGGCGAACACCGACATCGCCGCCCCGCGCCGTGCCCTCGGGGCGTTGGCGTAGTAGGCCTGGGCGGTGGTGAGGGTCCAGGCCGAGCCCACTCCGAGGACGAGAACGGCGCCAAAGGCAACGAGTGAGTTGGGCGCCGAGGCGAGGATGACGCTCCCGATCGCGACAAGGACTCCGGCGATGGCCATCATCCGGCCGGGTGACAGCCGGTCGCTCAACCGTCCGGCCGGCACGTCGGTGACCAGGCGTCCCAGGGCGAACACCGAGCCGAGGGCGCCCAGGCCGAGAGCGGAGAGGCTCAGATCGCGCCCCATCTCGGGGAGCAACGGTGGCCGCAGGAACGCGGCCGCCGTGATGAAGAAGAGCGCAGCAGCGATGGCGATCGCGAATCGACGGCGCGGCTCGGTCATGGCCGCTCAGGCCGTCGGTGGGAGGGTGGAGTCCCTGACCGAGAGCGTGGGCACCAGTCGCACAGAGACCGCCCGATCCGCCCGACCGCTCTCGTCGGACAGGACCCTCAAGAGCATCGCGGCCGCCTCGGATCCCATCTGCCGGTACGGGACCTTGACGGAGGTGAGAGGCGGCTGCATGAGGTCGAGGAGGGGCATGTCGTTGTATCCGGTGATCGAGATGTCGACACCCACTTCCTTGCCCCGTTCTCGCACCGCCCGATACGCCCCGAGCGCGATGAGGTCGTTGGCGGCGACGATGGCGGTGAGGTCCGGCCGGCGATCGAACAGGGCGCCGGCCGCCTCATATCCTGGCTCCACCTGGAACCACTCGGCCTCCTCGACTCCGTCTGGCCCGACCTCGAGGTCGAGGCTCTGCATCCAGGACAGGAACGCCTGGTAGCGGCTCATCCCGGTGGAGATGTGGCGCGGTCCGGCCACGTGTCCGATCGATCGGTGGCCCAGCCCGACCAGGTGCTCCACGGCGAGGCCTATTCCGGCGTGGTCGTCTCCCACGATCGAAGGGAGGGCGACGTCGTTCGCCGTGCGGTTGACCAGGACGGTGGGTATTCCCCGCTGCGCCAGCGACTGGGCGGTGGCGTCGTTGCGAAGCGCCGTGGCCATGATCAGGCCGTCCACCCGACGCTCGATGAGGGCATTGACGACGGCGGCCTCGGACGTGGGGTCCGCCCGGTTGGCGTCTGCGATGAGCAGCGAGTAGCCCTCGTCGCCCAGTGCGCTCTCCGCTCCGGCGATGATCGGTCCGAACAGCGGGTTCTCGATGTCGGGGATCACGATCCCGACGGTCAGTGTCCGATTGGTGCGGAGCCCGCGGGCGAGCGGGTTGGGGCTGTACCCGAGGCGGCGGGCGACGCGGAGCACTCTGTCCACGGTTTGAGGGTTGACCACGCTACGGGTCTGGGCGTTGAGGGCGCGCGACGCGGTCGAGGTGTGGACACCGGCCTCCCTGGCGACGTCTCGCAGCGTGACCCTGTCGCTCACCTGGTTCCCTTCCCGTCTCCTGGAGGCCCTCGAACCCCCGATGCTACAATCGTTTGCGCCAGCAAGGGGCCCCACAGGGGCTGCGTCCGCCGAGTTCGGGAGAGTGGCATGGCCAACATCAGTTACCGACTGCCGGCCGACATCGAGGATGACCGGTGTCGCGAGTGGCTCGAGGCGGCGATGGCCAACGGCAAGCCCGGCCCCGAATTCCAGTCCATCCGGGCCCATGCCCCCGGAGTCATGCGGTCGTTCACCGAGACCCGCGCCTGGATCTACCACGACGGGTTCCTCGAGTTCGAGCTGAAGGAACTGCTGCGGGCCTACATCGCCTTGTCCGGTGACTGCACGTACTGCTCGAACCAGGGTGTCGCCGTCGACTACTCCGCCGACCGCGAGAAGCTGGACGAGTTGTTCAACTATCGGACGTCGGACAGCTACACGCCGCGCCAGAAGCTGGCCATGCGGTACGCCGACGCCGTCATGTGGGATCCATCCCAGGCCGACGAGGCGATGTGGGCCGAGCTCCATGCCGAGTTCTCCGAGCCTGAACTGGTCGAGCTCGGGTACTGGATCGGGTTCACCTTCGGTGGACAGCGCTGGTTGAAGACGCTCGGTTCCACCCAGGGTCAGCTGCAGGAGCAGATCGACGAGCGCAACATGCTCGGGACGGTGGCTGCCGCCTCGGCGGTGAGCGACTGATGCATCCGGCGGATATCCGCGGGTTCCGGCAGGTCGGCCACAGCGACCTGGGGGGCTTCGGCGACGGTATGCAGGTGATGCGCTCGGGGGACGCCCTGTATGTGGGTCACTTCGGCCCCTCGAAGATGGGCACCAGCATCCTCGACGTCTCCGACGTGGCCAATCCCCGCCTCGTCCATCAGATGAGGGCTCCCGAAGGCGGCCACACCCACAAGGTGCAGGTGGCGGACGGGCTGCTGCTCACCAACCACGAGGCGTTTCGCGGCGGAATGCCCGAACGGGTGGGGCTGGCGGTGTACGACCTGTCCGACCCGCACCTGCCCAGGGAGGTCGGCTTTTGGAACTCGACCGGCAAGGGCGTTCACCGCATCGTCTATGAGGGCGGTCCCTACGCATACGTCTCTGCCACCCCCGACGGATTCGAGGAGCGAATCTGGGTGGTCGTCGACGTCAGCGACCCCGAACACCCCGTGGAGCGAGCCCGCTGGTGGTGGCCCGGGATGAAGCAGGGCGAGACCCGGACCTGGCCCGAGTCGGAATCCCGGTCGGTCCACCATGCCATGGTCCACGGCGACCGGGCCTACCTCGGGTTCTGGGACTCCAACATGGTGATCCTCGACATCTCCGACCTCGACGACATCGGGGTGGTCTCGCATCTGCAATGGGAGGTCGGGGGGCATACCCACACCTGCTTGCCGATGCCGGGCCGCGACATCGTGGTCGTCACCGACGAGGCGATCTCCAACGAGTGCGAGGGCGACCCGCACATGGTGCGAGTGGTCGACGTCTCCGATGAGACCAGCCCGGAGGTGGTTGCCATCTGTCCGCCGCCGGAGGGCGACTTCTGTGAGCGGGGTCTGCGGTTCGGGGCCCACTGTCTGCACGAGAACCGTCCGGGGAGCTACCGGAGTGCCGAGGTGGTGTTCACCACCTACTTCAACGGGGGCCTTCGCGTCTACGACCTGGCCGATCCGCTCGACCCTCGCGACATCGCCCACTGGATCCCCGAGTGTCCGCCGGGACAGGCGGCGTGTCAGATCAACGACGTGTGGGTGGCCGAGGATCTTCTGGTCTACGTCACCGACCGGGTCAACGGCGGGGTCTACATCCTCGAGCCGGAGGAGGCTCTCGCCGCCCGCCTGCGCGAGGCTCGGATCTAGGTCACCGGGTCCGCCGGCGGGCCCGCGGTTCTCAGACCTTCCTGGCCTTCACCAGGGCCCATTCGACGTCTCCGTGATTGCCGCAGTTCGGGAAGCGGGACCCCTTCATGAGAGCGATCCTGATCTGGTCTGGGCACTCGCTCTCGTACACGCCCGTGTTCCGGCACCGTTCGCCGCTGCCCGTCCGCCATTCGGGTTCGAGTCGATCCCTGGCCGCCTTCGCCCCGGCGGACTTCGGCGGCTGCGATTCGAGCAGCGTCCACCCCACCTCGCCGTGGCTCTTGCACGTCGGGAAGCGTGTGCCCGCCATGAGGGCGATCCGGGTGCCGTCGTCACACGCGCTCTCGTACACCCCTGCCTGCTCGCACCGGTCGCCGCTGTGTGCCACGTCACCGATGGTACGTCCGACACCGGGTGCGGCTCGGCTTTCGACCGGGCGGGTCAGATGAATTCCCCCCGTTCGGCCAGTTCCACCGAGAAGAGCCGGTCGTTGCAGAAGTTGAGATGGTCGAGCACCTGATCCTCGAAGATCGCCGTCATCGCCTGGGCGCGGGCGGCGAACTGCTGCATCCGCTTGACGAGCGGGCCGTTGGGCTCATCGGACGCCTCCTGGTCGGCGATCACCCCGTTGACCGTCTCGAGGTAGCCGTCGAGTGCATCGAGGGCGGCGTATGTGGCGTCGGTCATGGTCCGGGTCGCCTCGGCGACGCGTTCGTGTGCGGTCACAGCCATTTCCCCCATCGTCTCCATCGGAACGGAAGCTCGACGAAGGTCGGCTCCTTCGCCGTCTCGAGCAGCTGCAGCAGCGCTTCCAGCACAAGGTGGTGCTGGGCGGGCTGGTGGGGCTCCCCCAACGGATTGCCGTGGGGGAAGCGGGCGTACGCGGCGCGGGGCACCCGGACCCCGAAGGTCACGTCTGGCCGCAGCGAGATCGTCGCCGTCGGGATCCCGCTCTCCTCGATTGCCCCCTGGACCAGTCCGACCGACCGGTGGCACATCGGTCAGCCGGGGACGATCAGGGCCACGTCGACCTCGGCATCGTGGAGCAGTTCCACCACCTGCGGCGCCAGGACGTCTGCGATCGGGGTGGGGTCGGGATTGAAGCCCATCATCCCCACGTGGAACGGGCTGGAAGAGCCGATCCGGCCTCGATCGACGAGCTCGTGAAGCCGGTCGATCGGGAGGACACAGTTGGGATCGGTGGCGGCCGACGAGGTGTCGTAGTGGGTGTGGGTGAAGCGCAACCGGGCCGGGTCGAGGTCGTCCGGGAGAACCCGCATGGTGTGGTCCCCCGCCACCGTCTCGACGTGGAATGGCTCCTGGTCGTCGAGGTGGGCGCCGGCGGTGGTGAGAAGCGCCAGTCGGGACTCGGCGAGGGGCTTGGCCAGGGGGGTGAAGGCGGGAGCCTCGTTGATCCGTGGATTTCGACCGTGATGCGCCCGAGCGATGAACTCGATCCACTGCTCGTATTTGCCCTGGAGATCGGTGGTGTCGAGGGGGTTGAGGGGGATGGTCATCGGACGCGTCCTGCAATCGATTGCTGGGCTAGCCTACCGCCGGTGAATGTCGCCGGCCCGGAGATGCCCACATCATGACCATCGATCTCTCGTTCGCCCCGTCGGAGGACCCCTTCGTCGTCCAGCACGGCGGTTTCTATCGCCGCTGGTTGTCGATGCTCGACGATGTCGAGGAGTTGAAGGCCACGGTCTCCAGGCTGGAGGCAACCACCCAGGACAAGTGGATCCCGGTGTGGCGCGAGCGCGGGCAGTTCCACGAGGACGAAGGAGATCGGCTGGAAGCGGCCGGGGATTTCGAGGGGTCGCGCCGCGAGTACCTCCAGGCCAAGACCTACTACTCGATCGGCCGGTTCCCCCGCGAGCTCACCGACGAGAAGCGCCGGATCAGCGAGGAGTGCCGGACCGCGTACCGAAAGGCATGCGCCCACCTCGATCCACCGCTCCAGGAGGTGGACATCGTTCACGACGGCAAGACGATCCGTTCCCACCTCCGCGTCCCCAAGGGCGCCTCGGCGGAGCATCCGGTTCCCGCCGTGTTTGTCATGTGCGGGGCCGACGTCTTCAAGGAGGACCGTGGCTGGGCGGCCGACCTGGCCCTCGAGCAGGGAATGGCCGCACTGGTTGTGGATGCCCCGGGAACGGGCGAGAACCCCTTCCCCTGGGGACCCGACTCGGTGGCGGCCTGGGAGGCGGCCTTCGACTGGCTCGCGGCGCGTCCTGAGATCGACGGGGATCGCATCGGGGCCTTCGGGATATCCCGGGGCGGGTACTCGGTGATGCAACTGGCCGGTTTCGCCCCAACCAAGGTCAAGGCGGTCGTCGCCAACGCCGGCCACCCGTTCGGCTACCGCATGACCGATGAAGAGATGGACTACTTCGTCGACTATGCCAACCGACGGGCAGCGTGGGTGTTCGGTGCGCCGGGCGATCCTGGCTCGTTCACACCGACCACCCGCGAGAGGGAATTGGAGCGGTTCAAGACGTGGGCGCTCTCCGAGCAGGGCATCCTCGAGAACATCACCATGCCGGTGCTGATGATCAACGGCAAACACGACAACGGCCTTGCGCCCATCGGCAACATCTACTTCATGCTCGAGCACGGTCCCGCCACCGGCAAGGAGGCGAGGGTGTACGCCGACGCAGGGCACTGTGCCTTCAAGTATCAGGATCACTGGGCACCGGCCTCATTCGCCTGGCTGAGGGAGAAGCTCGCCCGATGACCGCCGGTCCTGGCTGACGTGGGGATCTTCCTCGGGCTGCTCGCCGCCTTCTGCTTCTCGTTGACCTCGATCCTGGTCCGGGTGGGCCAGCGCACCAGGCCGCACGACGACGGCGTGTTCATGTCGGTGATGGTCAATGTGCTCATCCTCGGGGTGTACGCGGCATTGGTCGACTGGCCGGAGTGGGACGCCCCGGCGATGGTCTCTTTCGTCGTCGGCGGGGTGATCGGCACCGTCGGTGGGCGCACGTCGATGCTGCGGGCAGTCCGCCTGATCGGTCCGAGTCGCTCCAATGCCTTCCTCACGGGGGCGCCGGCGGTGGCCGCCTTCGGAGGATGGCTGGCGCTGGGGGAGACGCTCACCGTCGTCGAGATGCTGGGTGGCGTCATCGTCATCGGCGGGCTGCTGTGGCTGATCAGGGCCCGCTCGTCGGACGCGGCAGGCGGGTCCAAGGCGCCGTTGTTCCACTACGTGATTGCAGCCGGTGCCCCACTCTCGTTCGGCCTCGCATTCGTGTTCCGCAAGTGGGGTCTGGAACGTTTCGACTCTTCGGTGGTCGGTGCGTTCGTCGGCGCAGCCTCCGCCTATCTCGTGATCGTTGCCATCGATGCCGTACGGGGGAAGCTGCCGGAGCGGGTCCGTTCCAACTTCGGCTCGCCGTCGTGGTGGTTCGTGGGAGCAGGTCTGTCGACGTCGGCCGCTCTCCTCGGCCAGTTCACCGCCTTCACGTTCCTGGAGGCGTGGGTGGTGGGGATCCTCCAGGCCACCCAGGCGATCTGGACCATCATCCTCAGTGTCCTCTTCCTGAGAGGTGACGAACGCATCGACACCGCGCTCCTCGGCTCGGTCGCATTGGTCGTGAGCGGCGTCGTGCTGATCGCCATCCAGTAGGCGTGGTGGCGGCGGCGGTACCGCCTGCGGCTGTGGAATCCTCCGAGACTCGCAGTACGTTGTCGCGCCTCGGCGGTCAGCCGGCGTGACGGCCGATCCAGTCGGCGGCCAGGAGCAGGGCGCGGTGCGAGGCAGCGTCGTTGGGGACCACCGCCGGCCACACGTGGTACATCCCCGGTTCGATGTGGAGTGTGACGTCGACGCCCGCCTCCTCGGCCTTGGCGGCGAATCGCACCGAGTCGTCGAGCAGTATCTCCTTTCCTCCGGCCAGCAAGAGCAGCGGAGGAAGCCCGGTGGGGTCTGCGTGGTAGGGCGACGCGTACGGGTCGGTGGGTTCGACTCCGGCCAGGTAGGCATCCGCCGGCCCGTCGGCGACGACGGTGAGATAGTCGGTGAGTTCGTTGGTGGCGAGAGTGGTACCTGTGTGGGCGAGGTCGAGCCACGGGGAGAACAGCACCCCTCCGGCCGGCAGGGGGTGGCGTTCGTCCCGCAGGCGGACGAGCAAGGCCGCCGCCAGGTTGCCTCCCGCCGAATCGCCCCCGACCACCAGCGTGGCCGGCTCCACGCCGTCTGCGAGAAGCCCGGTGTATGCGGCTACTGCGTCGTCGAGGGCGGCGGGGAACGGGTGCCGTGGCGCAAGCCGGTAGTCGGCCGAAAAGGTGTCAGCCCTGGCGGCGGCGGCCAGCGCCGCGATGAACGGACGCTCCATGCCCGGGCTTCCCATCACGTGCCCGCCACCGTGGAAGTAGAGGAGCGTGGGACGTCCGGCAGGGAGTCCGACCAGACGAAGCCACTCGCCTCGTACGCCGTCGACGGTGCCGGGCTCGACTGAGACGACACCTCGCAGCCGGCGGGGAAGGGGTGCGTCGAGCTTGAGGTCGGCCCACTTCTCGGGATGCCCGTGCTCGACCGCGGTGGTGATGACGGCGGAGAGCGCCGCCCGGCGGAGTTCCACCGTCCAGCTCCACCCTGCCACCAACGGTCCGTGTGTCAACCGGTGCCAGAAGGTTCGGGCCAGGGCGGCCAGTACCGCGCCGAGGATCCGCACCACCACGATCAGCGTGCTCACACCTTCCATGTTCCCACGAGCCGGCGGTCGGGCGGAGGGGCGAAGTCCTCCAACCGCCGGTTCCGGCCGCACCCGAGCGGTTGGCGCCGCCAACCCGGTCAGCGGGCCAGGGCCTCTGCCAGCAGCGGAGGCAGCGAGGGATCCGCAGGCGGGCTGAAACTCACCAGGATGTGTTGGGCCCCGTACTCGGTGTAGGCGGCCACCTGGTCGAGGGTGTGGGCGAGGTCCCCGGAGAAGCGGAACTGTACCGACACCTCGATCTCCGACCGACGGCGTCCGATCGCCTCGCATGCCTCGTCGAGGACGGCGAGGGAGGCGGCGAAGGCGGCGGGATCGCCCACGAAATCGGGGTAGTTCCACTGGTCCGCCCACCGCGCGGCCAGCGGGATGGTGCGCCTGGGTCCGCTGCCGCCGACCACGAAGGGCGGCCGTGGCCGCTGCACGGGTTTGGGCTCGAACCGGGCCTCTGTGATGGTGCGGTGCTTCCCGGTGAACGAGAACACCTCCTGGGTCATCAGCCCGTGGAGGATCTCGAATGTCTCCTCGAGGAGTTCGAAACGCTCCCGCACGGAGGGCAGCTCGATCCCGAACGCAGTGTGCTCACCCTCGTGCCATCCCGTGCCCACCCCGATCTCGACCCGCCCGCCGGACATGCGGTCGAGGGTCACCAGCTGCTTTGCCAGGATCGCAGGATGGCGGAAGGTGTTCGCCGTGACCATCGTGCCGAACCGGAGCCGCTCGGTGACCGCCGCCAGCCCGCCGAACAGCGTGTATGCGTCCATGATCGGCAGGGACGAGGGGGATTTTGGGGGGTACAGATGGTCGTTGAGCCACACCATGTCCCAGAAGGAGCCGCGATCGGCCTCCACCCAGATGTCGCGCAGCTGCGTCCACTCCGCCTGCTGTGCCCACACCTTGAACGAGTGCCTCACCGGGGCTCACCGATTCGATACGAGGCCTTCGCCGTCACTTCAGATGCCGGTCCAGGTACTCGATGACCCCGGCGATGGCCTGGACCTGGACGTCGTCGACCTGATACTCCCCGTCGTCTCCGCGCACCGGATAGATGTAGCCGTGGAGATGATGGTCGTAGGAGACCCATTCCACCTCCTTGCCCGCCTCCGCCAGCAGCTCGTAGTTGAGCCGGAAGATCCCCTGCAGCTCGTCGGTCTCGCGGCCCATCACGAGGATGGGTGTCCGAATGCCCGAGATGCGCGTCATCGCCAGGTCGTGGTCGATTCTGCGCCGGACCTTGTCGGTCTCCCTCATCAGCATCGACTCGATGTCGCGCAGGCCCGTCGCATCCTTGATGGGGGCGGTCTCGTCCGGCGTGAGCGCCAGGTACTCGTGTGAGGCGGGCTCACAGGCCACCGCGCAGGCGGCGCCGTGGTACTCGGAGGTGATCTTCATGATCATCTCGCCCCCGTGGCTCACACCCACCAGTCCGACCCGCTCGGGGTCGACGGAGGGGAGGCCCTTGACGAAGTCGATGACGGCGATCTCGTCCTCGTACTCGAGCGGGGACCGGTTGAACAGCTCTCTCCCTTGCCGCATGTCACGGATCATGGGCCCCCCGTGGTTGTAGCCCAGCTCCACCTCGGTGCGATAGCGAAGCCAGGCACAGGCGTACCCGGCCTCCACCAGCGCGCCGGTGATGTGGCCGCGGTCGGCGAATGCCGTGCGCAGCCAGCCCAACCCTTCACCCCCGTTGCCCGACGCGAGCAACACCATGGGGAACGGGCCCTCTCCCTCCGGCGTGCGCACCCCGATCGGCGCGTAGAGGCCGTCCCACGTCTCCACCATCATCAACTCGACGTCGAAGCCGTCGATCGTCTCGATCGATGTCGGGAATTCCACGCTGTCTCCTCTCACATCAGCTCCATGAACTCCGCAGGATCGCGTCCCAGGTCCTCCAGCATCACGATGGCCGCGTTGCGCCCGGGGGCGCCCGTGATCGAGCCGCCCGGATGGGTGGTGCCGCCGGTCTGGTACAGCCCGGGGATGGGCATCCGGTGTTGCGCCCATCCGGGCACCGGCCGCTGGGCACCCGAGAACGTGATGCCCCTGTCGCCGCCGTGGGGGGCACCTCCCACCATGTGCGGGTTGTTCCGTTCGATGTCGAGCGGCGACTTCACCAGGCGGCCGAGGATGACGTCGTCGGTGAAGTTGGGGGCAAATCGACGCAGGTACTCGAGCTGGCGATCGACGTGGGATTCCTTGATGTCGTCCCACCTCTCGGGCCCGCCGCCGGGATCGTACGCGTTGAAGGTCACCATCTTCACGGTGTGGGTGCCCTCCGGGCTGCGGCTGGGATCGGCCAGCGTGGGCGTGGCGACGAGCACGAAGGGGTCGACGTCGGTGAAATGCCCGTCCGACACCTTGCGCGTGTTGCGGGTGAGATCGTCGATCCATCCGGCCACACCGGCCGACACCCCCGACCGCGCCCCGTCGTGGGTGGTGAACGCGGGAGCGGCGGTGGCGGCGAAATAGGCGGCGAAGAAGGGGACACCGACGTGATAGGTGTCCACCCCGTAGACGAAGTCCTCGCCCCAGGCGGCATGCGGCGCCATGTCGACGAGATGCTTCACGTGGATGGTCGACACCACGGCCTTTCGCGCCCGGTACTCGTCACCCGCCTCGGTGCGGATCCCCACGCACCTGCCGTCCTCGAGAATGAGCTCGCTCACCTTCTGGTTGCAGTCGATGGTGACGCCGTTGTCGGTGAGGTATCCGACCAGTGCGTCGATGAGCCGGCCCGACCCTCCCTGCGGGATCGACCAGCTGCGCACCTGTCGTCCGGCGATGATCTGATAGGCGAGCAGGCCGGTGCCCGCACCGTCGATCGGGACCGCCGTCTGCACCGCCACCCACGCCATGAATGCCCGTACGTGGGGGCTCTCGAACTCGTGCACGATGATGTCCCTGGCGCTCATCATCGACCGCCGTGTCCACACCCCTCCGCGCGGGTGAGCCGCCAGCAGCTCCTGCGGGCTCGGGCCATGCCCGACAGGGCGGAACCGTGTGGCCCCCACCAATGCCTTGATCTCGTCCCACTCGGTCAACAGGCGCCGGTATGTCTCGGCGTCCCTTTCGGAGAACCGAGCGATCTCGGCGCAGGTCTTGTCGAGATCGAGCCACATTGTGAGCGACTCGCCATCCGGGAATGCCACGACCTCGACCGGGTCGGGATCGATGTACGAGAGTCCATACTTCGCCACGAGGCCCAGTTCGTCGTTGCGGATGAGCGGGTTCACCTGGATCAGTGTGTGGCCGGTCGAACACGTGTCGATCCACATGCCGTCCAGCAACAGCTCTTCGGTGGTCGCCCCGCCTCCCGGGATGGGTCGGGCATCGACCATTGCCACCTCGTACCCGGCGCTGGCCAGATAGGCGGCGGTGATCAGGCTGTTGTGGCCCGCTCCCGCCACCACGATGTCAGCGGTCCTCGTCATGACGTACCTCCATGATGCTCCATGCCCGGGACAGAGCCTCGCCGGTGTCTCCCCCTGATGCGGTGAGCCCGGTGGGGGAGGAGACGGATCCTTCTGCTCTGGTCCTATACATTGGCCTTCATCCACTCCTGGGCGCGGGGTATCCAGCGGTACGGGAGGTTGTTGACGCCGTGGTTCCCGCCCTCGATCAGGAGGAACTCGGTTGGCCCTGCCGCCTCGTCTGCGATTCGCTTGCCCTGTTCCCAGGGGATGAGCGGGTCGTCGGTGCCGTGGACCACCAGCAGCGGCCGGTCGAGATCTCCCAACACGCCATCCAGTGTGAACCCGTCCGCCAGCTCACGGGCGTGCTCCCCGTCCCTTGCCCCCGAGTAGTGGGCGAACGCCTCCCTCGTCACCAGCGGCAGGACGCTCCAGCATTCTCCCCAGTCGTACGGACCGCAGTTGGCGATGGTGGCCTTCACTCTGGGTTCGAACGACGCCGCCCGGGGGGCGTAGTAGCCACCCAGGCTCGAGCCGAACAACCCGATCCGCCGGGCGTCGAGGTCGTCTCGGGTCTCGATCCAGTCGATCGCGGCCGACAGTGCCACCTCGTAGTCCGGTCGGGCGTGCGACCACTGGCTCGCCTCCCCCTGACCGGGCCCGTCGAGGCTCAGCACGGCGTAGCCGAGGCGCATCCAGCTCGTACGGGCGAAGTGGCGGGTCTCTTTCGTCGAGTCGAGGCCCGGGAGGACGATGATCACCGGGGAGCCGGGGGCCGGGATGCTGACCAGGGCGACCATCCGCAGGCCGTCCGCGCCGGTGATCGTCACCTTCTCGACCGCCGGGCGCATCCCCGGCATGGCGCGGTCGTAGCAGGAGAGCATCCGTCTCAGCCCGGCGTCGTGCACCTCCCGGTCGCGAACCGAGAGGAAATAGGCCAGGTGATGACAGCGGGCGGCATCTTCCCAGTGGGAGACGGCTGCGCCGGTGTGGCCGTTCCGCTCCGCCTCCTCGGCAAGGTGCTCATGGACAGCTGCAGTGGCCATCCATTCCCGTCCCCATTCGTCCCACGTTCCGATGCGGGCGATCGTTCCGGTGATGTCGCCGAGGGCGATCCCTCCCCGCAGGAATCGGGGCAGCCAGGTGTTCAGGACCTCCTGTACCACCGGATCGGGATGGATCAGGTCCGAGACCGCGAAAAAGGGGGACCGGCTCACTCGGCGGACACTCCGACTGCGTCGAGGAACGGCTTCACCTCGACCGCCCTGCCGTTGAGCCGGTTCGACTCGATTGCGGTGTGGACGACGGCGAGCGCCCGGATGGCGTCGTCCGCCTGCACCTCCACCGTGGCCAGGCCGCGGGCGGCCAGTGCGAATTCCTCGAGTTGCTCCTTGAACATGTCGGTGGGCGGCAGCTCGACCGGCGTCCGCTCCTGCTGACCGTACGCCTGCGACACCAGCGACGAGTACCGGTCTGCCTCGTGCGATTCGTCCCAGTGGGTGAAGTCGAGGTCGTACATCAGATTCTGGCTGGTGCCCTGGAGACGGATCTGATAGATGCCGGGGGACGCCCAGCCGCATCCGAGGTATCCGAGCGCACCGGACTCGAACTCGAGGATCGCCATGGTGGCGTCCGGTACCTCGGACTTTGTGAACAGCTTGCGGGTGTGGGCGCTGACCGCCGCCACCGGACCGAGCAGATACTGGAGGTTGTCGGCGTGGTGGACGCCGAGCTGGATCAGCGGGCCGCCCGGCGTCTTCGAGAGGTACCAGCGCCAGGTTTCCGGGGTCAGCTCGAGCCCGCGCTCGTTGGAGAAGTTGGCCTCCACCATCGACACGCCACCCAGGGTGCCGTCTTCGATCCACTGCTTCATCACCCGGTTCCCGGAGAGGCGCCTGGCGCTGTGGCCGACGGCGAACACGCCGCCGGTACGGTCCACGACCTGTTTGATGGCGAGGGCGTCCTCCAGCGTCTGGGCGATCGGCTTGTCGGTGTATACGGCCTTGCCGGCCTCCAGCGCCTGGGTGACGACGTCCTTGTGGGTGTCGTTGGGGGTGGTGATGATGACGCCTTCGACGTCGGGGTCGGCCAGCAGCTCCTCGTATGTGGAAGCCGACTTCGGCACGCCGTACTCATCCTGGAACGCCTTGCGCTTCTCCTCCGAACGGGAGAAGCACGAATACAGCTCGACCACGTCGCCGCGCTGGGCGCCGCGAGCGAGCACTCGAGCCCATCGGCCGAGACCGACCGAGGCGAGGCGGATCCTGTCGCTCATGAGTTCCTCTCTTTCAGGTGACCTCGATGTCTGTGTCCTCGCTGTTGCCTGCCAGCTCGGGGTGGGGGAAGAAGCACACGAGGCGCATCGCCGACCCTTCGTCTGGCACGGTGGCGTGGGCGGCGCCGGCCGGGATGTGAACGACGTCCCCGGCCCGAACCCGGTGGGTGGATCCGTCGATCCACACCTCTCCCTCACCTGCTTCGACGAAGACGATCTCCTCCGACTGGGGATGGCGGTGGGCGGTGCGTCCCGGGGTGCGTCGCATCTCGACCACCCGGACGCTGGCACGAGACGGGATGGATCTCAGCGGGTCGGCCGCCCGGCGGCCGGGCAGGTCGACGAACTGGAGGCTGTCTCCGCCGATGACCGTCACGGCCGGCGCTCCCGGAGGGAGAGAATGCTTCTGACCTGCGCGGCGATCTCGCCTGCGACGGTCGCCGCGAACCCCGCGGCCAGCTCGGTCGTCGCCCACGAAGGGTCCCCGTACCAGCCGTCGGCGTCGATCTCGGTGACATCGGTGATGTAGCCGTGGGTCTCTCCGCTGCGTCTCATCTCGTCCATCGCGATGGCGTGGTCGGGCCGTGTCGAGTCACCGGCGCGTTCGACGTGGACCAGACCCGGATCTCGGGCCATGACGGACATGACCTCGATTCCGCCGCCGTGGGTGAGCTCTCCTCCGTGGGCCCGGTAGATCCGCTGGGCGGCGTAGCAGGCATGCGACGTGATCACGTAGACGTCGTCGTGCGCCTTCTGGATCTCGGTGGCCACCCCATCCATCGAGGCGATGTTGCCCTCATGCCAGTTGACGAACACGAGGCGGTCGACTCCCATCTCGATCAGCTCGTTGCAGATGTCGGTGAGCAGGGCTTCGAAGGTGGGCCGGGAGAGGCTGATCGTTCCGGGGTGTCCGGCGTGGATCGGGGTCACGCCGTATGGGCCGAACGGGACCACGAGGGCGTCGAGCTCCTCGGCCAGCGCCTCGGCCACGACTTCGGCGGCGATGGTGTCTGTTCCGTTCGGCAGATGAGGACCGTGCTGCTCGATGCTTCCGAACGGGATCACGGCGACCGGATTGCGCCCGATCTGATCCGCCACCTCGTGGCTGGTGAGCTCGCCGATCGACCGGCTCATGCTTCCTCCTCTGGGGTCACGACGGGACTGAGCGGGTCGAGCCCGGAGAGGATCCTCCTGGCCTCGGTCGCTGCTCTCGCCCGCATGTCTCTCTGGCTCTCTTCGGAATACCACGCCATGTGGGGAGACAGGATCAGGCGGTCCATCACGTCCCCGAACGGCGTCAGGTCGGGTGGCTCGGGGGTGAACACGTCCAGCGCTGCCACCCTCGGTGCGCCTGCGGCGAGTGCCTGCGCGAGCGCGGCCTGGTCGACCAGCGATCCCCGGGCTGCGTTCACCAACACGCTGCCCGGCTTCATGAGGCCGAACTGACGCGGGCCGATGAGCGCCTCCCCGCCGGTCGGTGGAGGGGCATGGAGGCAGATGACATCGGAGGCGGTGAGCAGCTGGTCGAGCGATACGGGCTCGACGCCGTGGCCGTCAGGCTCCTGGAACGGATCGTGTGCGAGGAGGCGCTCGAAGCCGACCAAGAGCAGGAGGCCCGCAACACGCCGTCCGATCCGTCCGAACCCCACCACTCCTGCGGTCATCGATCCGGGGAGGGTGAGAGGCCGCAGGTCGCCGAAGCCCCACCTTCCCTCTCTGACGTTGGCGTCTGCCTCGAGCAGGCGGCGGGTGGCGGCGAGCGTCATCGCCAGCGTGTGTTGGGCCACCGCCTCGGTGCCGGTGTCCGGGGTGTTGACCACCCACATGCCGGCCCGTCTGGCGGCGTCGAGGTCGACCGAATCGACTCCGATGCCGGCGCGGATGATCGCGGCGGTATTCGGGAGACGGCCGATGACCTCGGCGGTGAATCGCGGCAGCGATCCGGCGACGATCACGGCCGCATCGGCCGCCACTTCGACGATGTCGTCCGGGGTGGCGCCGGTTCCGGACACGATGGTCGCGTCCTGTCCCAGGATCTGCTCCTCGATCGAGAAATCGGGGTACCGAGTTCCGAGAATCGCCACCGTCGCAGCCATTCCCGCACTGTATCTGCCCTGCCCCTTCCTCCACAATCGATTGCAGGGCCCGGCTCCGATACACTCGGATCCCGCGCGAGGAGACGCCAATGCCACGCATCAGCTACCCGGATCTCGGTTCGCTCGACCCCGGCGACCGGGAGATCGTCGAATACGGGAGGACGCACAGCACACCCCGCCCCGAGAGCCAGGCGATCCGTTCTCACGTCCCTGCCGTTCTGCACGCCTTCACGCAGGCGTGGCGAACCACCTTTCTCGACGGGATCCTCGATCACCAGATCAAGGAGCTCTGTCGGGTCTATGTATCGAAGTCGATCGCCTGTGAGTATTGAGGCGTGCAGCGATCCGTCCAGGCTGGACGGAAAGGACTCACCGAGGCCGACTACGACGATCTGTTGACCTTCGAGGACTCCGATCGCTACTCGGATCGGGAGAAGACCGCTCTCCGCTACACGAGTGCAATCCTGTGGGATGCAGACATCGCCGACGACGCCCTGTGGGAACAGCTCCACACGCACTTCACCGAGCCCGAGCTCGTGGAACTCGGGTTCTTCGTCGCCCTGACGAGCGGTCAGCAGCGATGGATCAAGACCCTGGGGATCGGACACCGGGAGGTACTCGGCGACACCGACATCGGCCTCGTCTCGGACGCAACCGGGAGCCTGGCGGAGTGAGATCCCTCCTGGTGGCGCGTGGTTGAGCCGCTGAAGACCGCAATCGTCGGGCTGGGATGGTGGGGGAGACAGATCGTCGACAGCCTCTCCGGGTCGGATTTGGTGACGATCGTGAAGGCGGTGGAGCCCGCCATCGACGGGGCGCAGGCATTCGCGTCGGCGCGGGGGCTCGCCCTCCACCGGGAGCTCGACGCCGCGCTGGCCGACGACGACGTTCGGGCGGTGATCGTCGCCACGCCCCATTTGCTTCACGAAGAGCAGGTGCTGGCCTCCGCCGCGGCCGGAAAGCACGTCTTCTGCGAGAAGCCCCTGGCCCTCGAGTCCGGTGCCGCCCGGCGGATGTTGAATGCGTGTGTCGAACGCGGGCTCGCGCTCGGAGTGGGACATGAGCGGCGGTTCGAAGGGGCGCTGGAGCGCGCCGCCGAGATGGCTCGTTCCGGAGAGCTCGGGACGCTGCTCGGCGTCGAGTGCAACTGGTCGCACGATCTCTTTGCCGGAGCCGGGCGCTCGACCTGGCGCCAGGACTCCCGCCAGGCGCCGGCGGGCACGCTGACCGCCCTCGGCGTCCACATCACCGACTACTTCCAATCGGTGATGGGGCCGGTGGCCAGGGTGCGAGCGGTCGGCTCGCACCGGTCCGCCGATTTTCCGGCCGACGACGTTCTGTCGGTGCAGTTCGAGTTCGAGAACGGGTGCAGCGGTTCGATGACCAACCTGGCGACGACCCCGTTCTACAGCCGGATCTCCCTGTTCGGAGACCGGGGCTGGGTCGAGGCCCGCGAGACGTCCAATGTCGACGTGGCCGAGCCTGCATTGCTGACCTGGCGCGGATCGGACGGTGAGATCCACACGCGCACGTATGCCCACTCGAACACGGTGCGGGCCAACATCGAGCAGTGGGCGGCCTCCGCCCTCGGCCTCGGGACCTACCGGTTCACCGACACCGAGCTGATCCACAACGTCGAGATCCTCGAGTCGATCGTCCGGTCGGCCGCCACCGGCGAGACGGTGACCGTGAGACGTGAGGTCGGCGACACGCCGGGCGCCTGACGGCGCCGGTCTCGGGTCTCGTGACTCGTGACTCGTGACTCGCGACTTGCGTCAGCGATCAGCGGGCAGACGTGAGACGTGAGACGTGAGACGTGAGACGTGAGACGTGAGACGTGAGACGTGAGACGTGAGACGTGAGACGTGAGACGTGAGACGTGAGACGTGAGACGTGAGACGTGAGACGT
>DATCZS010000091.1:0-11644 GCA_036525795.1 Acidimicrobiia bacterium
AATCCACGCAGGCGAGTCGACATCGAAGACCACCGATGGCCCCGAGGCGAACACCGCGTCCGGCGCCACCCGCAACAGGTACGGGGCGACGGCAACGGCGCCCACCAGTCCCCCCCAGAGCGCGCCCACCACGGCGCCGGCCCGCACCTGGGGTATCAGCGCCCATGCCACGATCGCAGCGACGCCGACCGCCGCGGGAACGAGAGGCGCGAGGAAGCCGGCGATCACCGAGGCGACGGCGATTGCCCCCATCCGGCCCACTCTCGCCCGCAAGCTCCCGGGCCATGGACGAACCATTCCGTCAAGTGCCCACACTGCGGGCCCGATGGCGATCAGACCCGCCCAGTCGGTGGATCCGGCGATGGCGGCCGCCCCACCCCCGAGAAAGACCACGAGACCGGCGAGATGCCTGCTGGGTCCATCCACCCCGAGGACACGCAACACGCGCCCGAGCGAAGCCACGCCGACAGCCATCGCGAGGATCGTCAAGACCGCCGTGGCTCCCGACCACCCGAACAAGAGCCACTCGACGGCAGCCGAGATTGCGACAGAAGGGTGCGTCGCCGCCGAGGTCCCGAGCCCGGCCGGGTTCCATCCACCCGCCCAGGATCCGATCACCGAGGCGAGCTCTGCGTGGTTGGGAAGGGAATAGCCCACCGCCGGAATGGCACCGAACCAGAGAGCGCGGGCGGCGAGGGCAAGAACCACGAACGCGAACGAGGCGAGGAGCGGACCGGCGGCGGTGACGTCGTCGGACATCTCCTCTTCGGTGAGGATGCCCGAATCCTCGTCGATCACCCACCCGAAGCGCTCGCCGAGGTCGGATGCCAGCTTTCGGAGCCGCAACGAGCCCGCCACCTGGTAGCGGAACAGCTCCTCATCGCGGGCGTGGCGTACCCGTCGCAGCTGTCCGCGCATGGCGAGCGTCGACGGCGAGACGAGCACGTTCCATGCCGTGGCCCGCATGAAGTCGATCAGAGGCTTGACCTGGCCGAGGAACATGCGGACCACACCGTCGAAGATGCCGAGCAACGTCCCGATCGGGATCACCCACAGGAGGGTGATCAACCGGTACGCCTTCCACATCGTCCGCATCCGCCCGGCGAGCTCGCGCCACCCGGCCACATCGTGGCCGCACGTGCGATGGTGGAGCACCTCGGACGACGGCACCACCATCACGCGTCCACCGGCGATGCGGGCGCGATGGGAGAGGTCCATTCCGGCCGCCACCGGAGGCATGCCGGCATCGATGCCCCGCAGGCCCCTCAACAGGTCGCGACGGATGAGGACGGACGCACCGGAAACGAACGAGACGTCCCGGACCACGTCGTACTGCTCGAGGTCGACCTCGTCTGGATCGAGGCCGGTGTACGGCTCGCCGAAGACATCTGTGGCCGCGCCGACCGATTCGAGTCGATTCGGGTTGGCGGCATCGAGGATCTTGGAGCCGACCATCGATGCCTCGTTGCGCTCGAGTTCGAACACCAGGGCCCCCAGCGCATCCGGACGGGGGATGGCGTCGCCGTGGATGAACCACACCGCCTCGTATCCCTGGTCGAGAGTCTGCATTGCGTCGAGAACCGAAGCCGCGTGCTCGAGACCCAACTCCGAAGCGGCGGCCTCGCCCTCCGACCCTCCGCCGATGACGATGGTGGCGGCGACCTCGTACACTTGCGTCTCCACGGCGCGTACGGTGTCGACGGGCGACACACCCTCCACCGCCTGGACGAACGCAACCGCACGCGCGCCCGATGCAGCGTCCGCTGTCGATGGCAGGGGGGGAGAACCCGAGGATTCGAGCATGGAGCTGTCATTGTGAACGCACCGAGCCACCGGAAGCAATCTCGATGAAGGTGGCCCTCTTGTCGGGCGGCGTGGGAGGGGCGCGGCTGGCGCGTGGTTTCGAGGCGCTGACCGGGGTCGACACCACCGTGATCGTCAACGTGGGAGACGACGAACGGGTCTACGGCCTGGCCGTCTCCCCTGATCTCGACACGGTGATCTACACCATGGCAGGGGTCGAGGGGCCCCAGGGTTGGGGGCGCCGGTCCGACTCTCAGGCGGTCATGGACGAACTGGCCCGCTTCGGCGTCGACACCTCGTTCACGGTCGGAGACCGGGACCTGGCGCTCAACCTCTACCGCACGAGTCGCCTTGCCGGAGGAGGAATCCTGTCCGAGGTCACCCGGGAGATCTCCGACGCCTTCGGTCTCCGGTCTTCGATCCTGCCCAGCACCGACGAGTCGCTGCGAACGGAGGTGTGTCTCGCAGACAGCGGTGAGTGGATCGACTTCCAGACCTATTTCGTCAAGAGGCGCCACGCCGACCGGATCACCGATGTCCGATTCGCCGGCGGGGGCGACGTCGCTCCCGCACCCGGGGTGACGGCTGCGATCGCCGGGGCCGACCTGGTGGTGATCGGCCCCTCCAACCCGGTTCTCTCTGTCTGGCCGATTCTGGCCGTGACCGGCATCGAGGCGGCCATCCGGGCTGGCGGTCGCGTGCTCGCCGTGAGCCCTCTGATCGGGGGCCGGGCCGTGAAGGGCCCTGCCGCCGAAGTGCTGGAAGCCCTGGGATTCGAGACCGGATCCGAAGGTGTGCTCGCCGCCTACCGCGGGCTCGTGACAGACCTCGTGGTGGACGGCGCCGACGCGGGCTCCGTCGCCACCCCCGGGGTGACCGAACACGTCACCGATACGATGATGCCGACCAGGGAGGCATCGGAACGGCTGGCCAGGGAGATCGTGTCGTGGCTGTGAGCATCATCCCGGTCACCGGCATCGGAGAGGTCCGGCCGGGAGACGACGTGGCGGCCCTGATCGACGACGCCCTCGAACGTTCCGACGTCGGGCTGGCCGACGGAGACGTGGTCGTGGTGACGCACAAAATCGTCTCGAAGGCCGAGGGACAGGTGATCGAACTCGAAGACGACGGTCCCGACGCCCACCGCCGGCTCATCGAAGAGGAGGCGGTGTCGATCATCCGGCGCCGGGGAGACCTCGTGATCGCCGTCACCCGGCACGGCTTCATCTGCGCCAACGCCGGGGTGGACCGCTCCAACGCCGGTCCGGGCAAGGCCATCCTGCTGCCGCGGGATCCGGATCATTCGGCCAACCGCATCCGGTTGCGCCTCGCCCGCGCCCACGGCGCGCGCATCGCCGTCATCATCACCGATACCTTCGGGCGGGCGTGGCGGCGGGGCCTGGTCGATGTGGCGATCGGGGTCGCGGGCATGGAGGCGATCAACGATCTGCGGGGATCGCTCGACGATCACGGGCGGGAGCTGGACGTGACCGAGGTGGCCATCGCCGACGAGATCGCCGCGGCCGCCGATCTGGTGATGGGAAAGGCGAGCCGCAATCCGGTGGCCATCGTGCGGGGGGTGGACTGGACCCCCGCCGACACAGGCGTGACCCCGTTGCTGCGCCCGGCCGACGAAGACCTCTTCCGCTGATCAGGCGGTGGGCCTGCCGAGGCCCACGTACCTGAGCCCTGCAGCCCTCACCGCAGACGGCTCGAGCAGGTTGCGGACGTCGTAGACGAGGTCGCCCGCCATGACCTGAGCCACTCGATCGAGCGGAACGCGAATGAACTCGGGCCATTCGGTCGCCACCAGCACCAGGTCCGCCCCGGTCGAGGCGGCGATCGCGTTCGGGGCGGTGGCAAAGTCGTCGGTCGAGGCCTCGGGGTCGGTCAAGACGACGTCCGCACCCAGCAACGACAGGCCTGCGGCGAGCCGGAGCGCAGGCGACTCACGGGTGTCGTCGGTGCCGGCCTTGAACGCAATGCCCCACACTGCGATTCGCTTGCCTTCGAGGGAGCCATCGAGCAGGGCGGCGCAACGGTCGACGATCCGGGTCCGCTGCAGCTCGTCGGCCTCGATCACCGCCCGCAGAATCGAGAAGTCGTAGCCCCGGTCCCGGGCGACCGCCAGGAATGCCCTGGTGTCCTTCGGGAAACACGACCCGCCATAGCCGGGCCCGGGCCGCAGAAACGCCGGACCGATGCGACGATCCAGTCCCATCGCGCGAAGAACCGTCGTTGCGTCTGCACCAAGATCTTCGGCGAGGTTGGCGATGCTGTTGGCGTATGTCAGCCGCGTCGCCAGGTAGGCGTTGGAGGCGTACTTGACGAGTTCCGCCGTCGCCGGATCCGTCATCACGATCTCTGCCGACAGGCCGCGGTAGAGATCCGCCACACGGTTGGCATGCGAGCGATCGAAGGCGCCGATCACCACCCGCTCGGCTTTGAGGAAATCGTCGACTGCGTTCCCTTCGGCGATGAACTCCGGATTCGACACGACGCCCGCGGAAGAACCCAGATCGGACAGTCGCTGCTGGAGCCGGGAGGCGGTTCCCACCGGCACGGTCGACTTGATGACGAGGGTGACGTCGGGTCCGAGGTGGGGGGCGATCTGGTCGGTGACCGCCTCGATGAACGACAGATCGGCGGCGCCGTTGCCGTCGGGCGGGGTGGGCAGCGTGAGGAACACCACATCGGCTCCGTCCGCCGCCGCCAGGTTGTCGGAGTGGAAGCTCAACAGGCCCTGGTCAACGGCCCGGTCGAAGAGATCACCCAGTCCGGGCTCGTAGATCGTCAGCTCCCCGCGCTCCAGCGCGGCGAGTCGACCGTCATCGGCCTCCCCAAGCCGGATCGTGTGGCCGAGATGGGCGAGCCCGGCCGCCTGAATGAGCCCGACATACCCGGCTCCGATGACTGCGACCTCCACGGAATCCCTCGCTCGCTCGCAAACGGACACGTTACCCCGAGGCGGTGGACGCCTCCAGGGATACGTCGGTGCCGAGGATCACGAGCACATCGATGCTGGAATCGACCGCCCCCGTCACCACCACACCGAACCCCAGCGCCTGGCGAACCTGTTCGCCCAGCGTCTGCCGGCCGGCCGGCACCACGATGTTGGTTTCGGCGAAGTCCTTCCGCTGGGCGTCGCCGACCTCGACGACTTCGAACCCGGCTCCTTCGAGGAACTCGGACCATTCGCCGGCGCTGCCGGCAATGCCGTTGCCGTTCAGCACCTCGAGGCGGATCGTGCCATCGGGAGCCGACAGGGCGCGGGCGCTGCGGAACGACTCGAGCATCTGTTCCGCCTCCGGGTCCTGGCGAACCACAACCGACCGCTCGCCCACCATGGCGCCCCGCGTCGGCAATGTCGACGCCTCGATCGCCGATGGCCTGATCCCCCTCATCTCGAATGCGAGACCGACGATGGATGACTCGGCGAGCGCGGCGTCGATCGTCAGGTGGCGGGCAAAGGACGACACGATGCTTCCCGTCTCGGTCAGATTGGAGGGACGCACGATCGTCTCGAGGATGCGGAAGATCAGCTGCTGCTGTCGCTGGGTGCGACCGATGTCGTCTGCGTTCACCGCCCGCCAGGATCCGTCGCGAAGCTCCTGGTACGTGCGGGATCGGGCATACGCCAGCGCCATGCTCCCGTCGAGGGTGTGAGTGCCGGCGTCGACCCGGAAGCCGCTCTTGAGGTCTCGGGCGGGATAGGGAAAGCTCATGGTGATCCCCCCCAGCTCGTCGACCAGAGACTGGAACCCGACGAAGTCGACCTCGACGTAGTGGTTGATGGAGACGCCGGTGGCCTGCTTGACCGTCTGGACCATCAGCGGGGCCCCTCCGATGGCGAACGCCGAGTTGATGCGGTCCTCACCGTGACCGGGGATCGACACCCAGAGGTCGCGGGGGAGGCTGAGGATCTGTGCCCGGGACTCGGAGGGGATCAACTGCAGCAGCATGATCACGTCTGCCCGCTGACCGCCGAAGTTCCCGAAGTTGCTCAGATCGTCGAGGCCCTCCCGCGAATCGGATCCGATCAGCAAGAACGTGAGCGACTCCACCGAACCACCTCCCACCTGGGTGACGGGAGTGTCGAGATGGACGACCACCTCCTGGTTGGTGACCGCGGTCGCATCGAGCCCGGACTCGATGGTTCTCAGCTGCCAGTACAGGGTGAACACGGCGAGGTTGGCGATCACCAGCAGGGTGATCACCGACCGCTTGAAGATCTTTGTGGCGCGAGGCGAGAGACCCCGAGATGGTGAGGAAGACATGTGCCTCCGATGAGACGCCTCAGAGAATACCTCGGGTTCCCGGCTGCGGAATCAGCGATGAGCAATCGGCGATCAACAGCTTGGGACTCGAGACTCAGGACCCAAGACAGCGATCAGCGAGACAACCCAGACGTGAGACGTGCGACGTGTGACGTGCGACGTGAGACGTGTGACGTGTGACGTGCGACGTGAGACGTGAGACGTGCGACGCGCTCTCTCAGCCCAGGTCGAGCTGTTCCGCCGGTGGCAGGTGGGCGAGGAAGAACTCGGTGAGGCGAACGACGGCGTCTTCGGCAGATGCCTCATGGAACAGCGCATCCGCCTGGTCGAGAAACCCGTGTCCGGCTCCGTCGTACAGCAGCCAGGTCCCGCCGGCGTTGCGGTGTTGCGCCTCGTCGACGGTCTCCGGGGCGATCAGATCGTCGGCCGCCCCGTACAGGCCGAGCACCGGTGGGGCCAGATGCTCGAGCATGTCGGCCACCGGGTGGCGGCGCTCCTCGTCGCCGGTGAGAGGCGTCCCCACGACGGCACATGCGCCCACCCAGCGCCGGTATGCCGCCTGGATCAGCGCGAACCGCCCTCCGACGTCGAGCCCCAGCACGCCGACGGTCCCGGCGACCGCCCAGGTGATGTCCTCCGACGCCAGGTACTGGACCGTCTCGTCCAACGTTCGCATCGCCTCGAAGTCGGTCAGATCGTGATAGGCGGCCAGGGCGGCCGTCTCGTCCGCCGGCGCCTCGCGGTAGAAGTCAACAACGACCACGGCCAGGCCGCGGCGGGCGAGCCGATGGGCGAGGCTCCTCTCTGTCGATCCCAGGCCGAACAGGCCGGGCAGGAGCAGCACGACCGGGAACCGGCCGGCCTTGTCCGGTCGGGCGAGATATCCGCGCCGGTAGCCGCTCCCGACCGACACGGGAACGGAGCCGTACATCACCGAATAGATGCCTTCGTGGGGAAGAACCGCCAATCGAACTCCTCAGAACACTGCCGTCGGGGCAGCGTAGTCATGGGGTCGTCGGTCATGGGTCATGCGACGCGCAACGAGCGACGAGCGACGAGCGACGAGCGACGAGCAACGTGCGACGAGCGACGTGCGACGTGAGACGTGGGACGTGCGACGTGAGACGTGAGACGTGAGACGTGCGACGTGCGACGTGCAACGTGAGACGTGCGACGTGAGACGTGCGACGTCAGCCCCCGACGTTGCGCACGTGGGACACCTCGCCCGAGCGGATCACCACGCGGCCCGCCGAACCGAGCGAGACCACCAGGCCACCTTCTTCGTCCACACCGACGGCGACGCCCCGACCGTCCGGCGTCCACGTGATCTCCTCACCGATGGTCAGGCATCGCTCCGCGTATTCCTGGCGGGGCCACTCCCCTGGTCCATCCTCGATCAGATCGATCAGATGGACAGCCCAGCGGTTGGCGATCGCCACCCCTTCGTCCCCGCCCGGATCGTTGGCGTAGAGGGCCGTCATGCCCGCGGGCGGATCGGGCCACCACAGGTTCATCCCCATGCCGACGGTCACGGTCGACCCATCTGCTTCGGAGAGGATGCCGCCGACCTTGCCTCCGGCCGTCATCAGGTCGTTGGGCCATTTCAGATCGACCGGAACGGCGCGAGCGGCAGCCACTCCCGCCAGCAGCGGGACCAGCGAGACCCGCCCGGTGGGCCAGTCCGAGTCGATGCGCAGGCTGGCTGCCAGCGCCCGGGGGGCGTTCACCCACGGGCGGCCGGACCGCCCCCTCCCCTGGCGCTGCGAACCGGCGACGACGAGCACCGGGTGGTCCTCGAAGAGCCGCCGCGCCTCGTCCTGGGTCGAGTCGGTGACGTCGAGCGTGACCAGCGAATAGGGTGTAGCCATTCCAGACCCCGATGAGTCGAACGTCCACCAGCGTATCGGGAGGACCGTTGGGAACCGAAGCACGAATCGAACAACTGCGCCGGCTTCGTGATGAGGCCCTCCACGCCGGAAGCGAGCGGGCGGTCGCCAGACAGCACGAGCAGGGCAAGCTGACCGCGCGCGAGCGGATCGATCTTCTCCTGGACAAGGGATCGTTCCAGGAGATCGACATGATGGTGCGCCACCAGGCGCGTGGATTCGGCATCGAGAGCACCCGCCCTCCGGGGGACGCCGTGGTCACCGGTTGGGGAACCATCGACGGAAGGACGGTGTTCGTCTTCGCCGAGGACTTCACCGTCTTCGGAGGCAGTCTCGGAGTCGCCGTCGCCGACAAGATCTGCAAGGTCCTCGACATGGCGATGGAAACCGGCACGCCCGTGATCGGTTTGAAGGACTCCGGCGGAGCGCGCATCCAGGAAGGCGTGGCCGCACTCGACGGCTACGGCCGGATCTTCGAGCGGAATGTGCGGGCCTCAGGTGTGATCCCCCAGATCTCGGTCATCATGGGACCGTGCGCCGGCGGAGCCGTCTACTCCCCCGCCATCACCGACTTCATCTTCCAGGTGGAAGAGACGTCTCATCTCTTCATCACGGGGCCCGACGTCATCAAGGCGGTCACCGGCGAAGACGTCAGCTTCGAACAGCTGGGCGGCGCATCCACGCACTCCGCCATCTCGGGGGTCACCCACTTCGTCGCCCCCAGCGGGGCCGAAGCGATGGATGCCGTCCGCTACCTGCTCAGCTTCCTCCCGCAGAACAACATGGAGCATCCGCCGTACTTCGCACCGAGCGACAGCCGCGACCGGCTCGATGACTCCCTCGATCGAATCATCCCCGACTCGTCGAATCAGCCATACGACATGGTGGACCTGATCGAGACCGTGGTCGACGACGAGGAGTTCTTCGAGGTCCACGAGAACTGGGCCCGCAACATCGTGTGCGGATTCGCCCGGCTCGACGGTCACGCGGTGGGCATCGTGGGCAATCAGCCGGCAGTCCTCGCCGGAACGCTCGACATCTCGGCGTCGGAGAAGGCGGCCAGGTTCGTGCGATTCTGCGATGCGTTCAACATCCCGCTCGTCACCTTCGTCGACGTTCCCGGTTTTCTCCCGGGCGTCGAGCAGGAACACGGCGGGATCATTCGCCACGGAGCCAAGCTCCTGTATGCCTACTGCGAGGCCACGGTCCCCCGGGTCACGGTGATCACCCGGAAGGCATACGGGGGGGCCTACCTCGTGATGAACGCAAGGGGTATCAGGGCAGACGTCGTCTATGCCTGGCCTTCGGCCGAGGTGGCGGTGATGGGGGCTCAGGGCGCCGTCAACGTGATCTTCCGCCGCGACCTCGCAGACGCAGACGATCCTGCTGCTCGCCGCCAGGAGCTCATCACCGACTACGAATCCCAGTTCAACAACCCCTACCGGGCCGCGGAATTGGGGCTCGTCGACGAGGTGATCGAGCCGCGCGAGACCCGGGTCAAGCTCATCCGTTCACTGGAGATGCTCCGCACCAAGCGCGAAACCCTGGCACCGCGCAAGCATGGGAACATACCGCTGTGAAGCGACAACCCGAGCCGGACGACTTCCCCCTCGCCTCCGTGCTGATCGCCAACCGCGGCGAGATCGCCGTGAGGGTGCTGCGCACCGCCCGCGAGATGGGCCTGCGGACGATCGCCGTCTACTCGGAGCTCGACCGCGACGCCCTCCACGTCAGACTCGCAGACGAGGCGTGGAACATCGGTCCCGCCCCGGCAGCGGAGTCGTACCTGAACATCAACCGCATCATGGCGGTGGCCGTCGAGGCGAGGGCCGACGCCATCCATCCCGGATACGGATTCCTCTCGGAGAACGCCGATTTCGCCCGGGCGGTCTCGACGGCGGGAATCGCCTGGGTGGGCCCGCCCCCCGAGGCCATCGCCACGATGGGAGACAAGATCTCCTCGCGGCGCGCCGCCCAGGCGGCCGGAGCCCCCACGGTCCCCGGAACCACCGAGCCGCTCGACTCGGTGGAACAGATCAAGGAGGTGGCCGCCAGCTACGGCTATCCGGTTGCCATCAAGGCGGCCCACGGGGGCGGTGGCAAGGGCCTGCGGGTCGTGCAGAACGAGGGCGAGGTGGCCGAGGCGTTCGAAGGCGCCAGGCGGGAGGCAGCCGCGTACTTCGGAAACGCCGAGGTGTACGTCGAGAAGTACATCACCCGTCCCCGCCACGTCGAGGCACAGATACTCCTCGACGATCACGGCAACGAGCTGTTCCTCGGCGAGCGCGACTGCTCGGTGCAGCGCCGTCACCAGAAGCTGATCGAGGAGACGCCGTCGCCTTCGATGGACGACGACCAGCGCACGCGGTTCGGTGAGGCCGCCCTGGCGGTGGCGCGCGCCTGCGGATACCGCAATGCCGGCACCGTCGAGTTCCTGCTCGACCAGGAGGGCGATTTCTACTTCCTCGAGATGAACACCCGGCTTCAGGTGGAGCACACGGTGACGGAGATGGTGACCGGTATCGACCTCGTCCGCGAACAGCTGCGGATCGCAGCGGGACTGCCGATGTCGACCACCGATGCCCCGGTGCGCGGCCACGCCATCGAGTTCCGGATCAACGCCGAGGACCCGGCCCGCGACTTCATGCCCACCCCCGGTCAGATCACCGAATACCACGAGCCGGCGGGGTTCGGAATCCGCGTCGACGGGTGGGTCGATGCGTCGACCACGGTCAGCCAGTACTACGACAACCTCGTGGCCAAGCTGGTGGTGTGGGGCCGCGACCGGGCCGAGGCCATCCAGCGGGGGAAGCGGGCCCTCGGCGAATACGAGATCCACGGGATCGCCAGCACCATCCCGGCGCATCTGGCGGTGCTCTCGCACCCCGATTTCACCGAGAACCGCCACCACACCAAGTGGATCGAGACAGACGTCGACCTGTCTTCTTCCGAACCGATCGCCGCCGAGGCGCTGCCCGAGGAAGAGGACGTCGTCCGCCGTCAGATGACGGTGGAGATCGGCGGGCGGCGCTTCCAGGTCGCCTTCTGGGCGCCCGAGGTGCGGGCGGACGCTGCGGGCAGCCCGCGGCGCAAGCGGCCACGCCTGGAACGCTCGAGTGGGGCCGGTGCGAACGACGGCATCGTCAGCGCACCCATGCAGGGGACGATCGTCAAGGTGGCGGTGAAGGCCGGGGATTCGGTCAACGCCGGCGACGCCATCTGCGTCCTCGAGGCCATGAAGATGGAGAACGAGGTCAAGAGCCCCGTCTCCGGCGAGGTGGTCGACCTGCGGGTCCAACCGGGCGACACCGTCGCCTCCGGCGACACCATCGCCATCGTCAGGTAGCCGCCGGGCCTTCGCCGGTGGTCCGGTCAGGCTTCGAGTCTCGCCCCGAGCGCGCCTCCAGCCGGGTCAGCAGCCACCACAGCGGGATCGCAGCACCCAGGCCCACGGCGAAGAGACCCGAGGCCAGAGGGACGGTTTCGGCGGTTCCGGCGATCCGCCCCGACCAGATGACCAGCGCCACGTGGAGCGGGATGACCACCGGCCAGGAAGTCGACAGCCGGAGACGGGGACCGAGACCGAGCAGCAACAACACGCCGAACGCGCCGGTGACCCCCACCAACGACGATGGGCGGCCGAGTCCGTCGATGAGAGCCACCCCTCCGACCGTCAAC
>DATCZS010000092.1:0-32289 GCA_036525795.1 Acidimicrobiia bacterium
TGCGCTGGTGGTGGTCCAACCCAACGTGATCGACGGACCCGCCGGTGTCCAGGTGGGCAATTCGATGTGGGTGACGGAGGCCGGCGTAGAGGTGACCCAGCGCTACCCCACGGAACTGATCGTCTGCGAGTGACGAGGAGACCCCAATGACACCGAAGAGCGAGATCCGGGACGGCATGAGGATCGACTGGGACGTCGAGATACCCATGGACGACGGCGCCGTCATGCGGGCGGATGTCTTTGGCCCGGTCGAGGAGGGCCGCTACCCGGTCATCATCAGCTACGGACCATACGCCAAGGGCCTCGCCTTCCAGGAGGGGTACCCCGACCAGTGGAACCGGATGGTCGCCGACCACCCGGACGTGGCCGCCGGCTCGTCCAACCTCTATCAGAACTGGGAGGTGGTCGATCCAGAGAAGTGGGTCCCGCACGGCTACGTGTGCGTCCGCGTCGACTCGCGGGGCACCGGCATGTCGCCCGGGTTCGTTGACCACTTCTCGCCACGGGAGACCCGGGACTTCTACGAGTGCATCGAATGGGCCGCCGTCCAGCCCTGGTCGACCGGCAAGGTGGGGGCCAACGGGATCAGCTACCTCGCCATCAACCAGTGGCACGTGGCGTCGCTCAAGCCGCCGCATCTGGCAGCGATGTGCGTCTGGGAGGGTGCCGCCGACTGGTATCGAGACATGACCCACCACGGTGGGCTGCTCTCGACGTTCTGGGCCAACTGGTACGACATGCAGGTCAAGACGGTCCAGTACGGGCTGGGTGACAGGGGCCCGAAGAGCCCTGTCACGGGACGCAACGCCTGCGGCGAGGAGACGCTGAGCGAGGCCGAGCTGGCATCCAACCGGTCGGACTTCGGCAACGAGATCGTGGCCCACCCGCTGGACGACCGGTATCACCACGACCGGTCGCCGGTGTTCTCCGAGATCGAGACGCCCCTGCTGTCCGCGGGCAACTGGGGAGGCCAGGGACTTCACCTGCGGGGCAACGTCGAGGGCTTCTACCGGTCGGCATCCAGCCAGAAGTGGCTGGAACTGCACGGCCTCGAGCACTGGACGCACTTCTACACCGACTACGGCCGCGAGCTGCAGCTCGCGTTCTTCGACCACTTCCTCAAAGGAGAGGACAACGGGTGGGACCGCCGCCCGCCGGTGCTGCTCCAGGTGCGCCACCTCGACCGGTTCGAGGAGCGAACCGAGGACGACTGGCCCATCCCCCGAACCCGCTGGACCGAGATGTACCTCCATTCGGATCTCACGCTCTCCGACGTTCCGCCCGAGGATGCGGTCGAGCTGTCGTTCGAGGCGATGGGGGACGGTTTGACCTTCCGGTCGGAGCCGCTCGCCGAGACGACCGAGTTCACCGGCCCGCTGGCCAGCCGCCTGTGGGTGTCGTCGAGCACCACCGACGCAGACCTGTTCCTGGTCTTCCGGGTGTTCGAACCCGAGGGCAGGGAGGTGACGTTCCAGGGGGCCCTCGACCCGAAGGCCCCGGTGGCACAGGGCTGGCTGCGGGCGTCCCACCGCAAGCTCGACCCGGAGATCTCCCGGCCATTCCGGCCGTATCACACCCACGACGAGGCCTGGCCGCTGGTGCCCGGAGAGGCATACGAGCTCGACATCGAGATGTGGCCGACCTCGATCGTGGTTCCCGCCGGGTACACGGTCGCGCTGACCGTCCTCGGACGCGACTACCGCAACGATGACGCCGGAGACGACGACGCCAAGTCGACCATCGCCAGCTTCAAGAACCGGTTCACCGGCTGCGGCCCGTTCATCCACGACGATCCGCGCGACCGTCCCGCCGAAGTCTTCGAAGGGACGACCACGATCCACCTGGGCCCGGACCGGCCCTGCCGCCTGCTCGCCCCGGTGGTCCCACCCAGATGACCGCCCGGACCGTCGAGCGCCCCATCCCGTGGGCGCTGGTGCTGGGGGGTGTCGCCATCGTGTTTCTCTCCATGGGGACCCGTCAGTCGTTCGGGATCTTCCTCCGGGCGATCACCGAGGAGCTGGGCACAGGACGCGAGTCGTTCAGTGTGGCGGTGGCGATCCTCAACCTGATGATGGGCATCCCCGTCGCCGGGTACCTGGCCGACCGCTTCGGCCACCGGTGGGTGCTTCTGTCTGGAGCGGTGGTCTACGGGGCGTCGATGTTCGGGGTGTCGCTGATGCAGTCCTCCACGGCCATGGTGCTGCTCCTCGGCGTGGCGGCAGGTATCGGGCTGAGCGCGATCTCGATGGCGATCGTCCTCTCGGCGGTGGGACGGGTGGTTCCGGTTCGCAGGCGCACCTCGCTGCTGGGCCTCGTCACCGCCGGGACGTCTCTCGGCATGTTCGTGCTGGTTCCCGCGGCGCAGTTCTCGCTGGACTCCATGGGCTGGCGTTCGACGTTCGTCGCGATCGCCGGCTCGACCATCGCGATCGGCGCTCTGGCGTTCCTGTTCCCGGTGCGCCATGACGCCGGGTCCGCCAGCGAGGACGTCGTCGACGAGGCATTCGTCGACGTCATCCGAAGGGCGCGGCGCAACCGCAGCTACTTGCTCCTGCTGATCGGGTTCTTCGTCTGCGGGTTCCACGTGGGGTTCATCGCCACCCACCTTCCCGCCTATCTGGCGGACGGAGGGGTCAGCGGAGGTCCCGCCGCGCTCTCTCTGGCGTTGATCGGCTTGATGAACATCGTCGGGTCGACGGTGTTCGGAAGGCTGGGCGATCGGTTCCGCCGGCGCACACTGTTGGCGATCCTGTACGGCACGAGGGCGGTGCTCATGATCGGACTGCTGATCGTGCCGCTCACGGCGGTGACCGCGGTCGCCTTCGGCGGATTGATCGGCTTCGTGTGGCTGGCCACCGCCCCGCTCACCTCTGCCACGGTCGCCTACCTGCTCGGCGCCCGCTACCTGTCGACGCTGTTCGGAGTGGTGTTCTTCTCCCACCAGGTCGGGTCGTTCCTCGGGGTCTGGCTGGGGGGCCGCGTGTTCGATGTCACCGGCAGCTACCGGCCGATCTGGCTGGCGGCGATCGTGCTTGGGTTTCTCTCGATGCTGATCCATCTCCCCATCGACGACCGGGCAAGCGTTCCGGCTCGAACCCTCGCCACAGAAGGAGCTCCCGCATGACCGTGTCGACGTTCGAGACGAACAGGGGTGCGGTGTCGGTCGAGCGGGTGGGCGACGGCCCCGACCTGGTGATGCTCCACTCACTGCTCTCGGACCGTCATGTCTTCGACCCGGTTGTGCCTGCCCTCGCCGAACGGTGGCGGGTGAACCTCGTCGACCTGCCCGGATTCGGGGAGACCGGGGCGGTGGAGGTGGGCATCGACAACTATGCAGACGTGGTCGGAGCCCTCCTCGACTCGGGAGGGTTCGACCCATCGACCACGGCGGTCCTCGGCAACGGTCTCGGCGCCTTCGTCGCCCTCGGGGCGGCCGTTCGCCACGGGGACCGCTTCGACAGGCTTGTACTGGTGGGCTGCGGGGCGACTTTCCCCGATGGGGCGACGGCGGCGTTCACCGCGATGGCCGCCCGGGTCGACGAAGGCGGGATGGGGGCGGTGATGGACGTGGCCGTGCGACGGATCTTCAGCGAGGACTTTCTGGCCGCCCACCCCGAGCTGGAGGCGGAGCGGCGCGAGGTGCTCGGGCGCACCGATCCGGCCGCCTTTCGGACCGCCTGCCTCTCCCTGGTCGGGCTCGACTACCGCGCCGCGGTGGGCTCGATCACCACTCCCACCCTGGTGGTGGTCGGATCCGATGACCTGGCGACTCCTCCCGCCATGGGGCGGGATCTCGCCGACCGCATACCGGGGGCGGGGTACATCGAGCTGCCGGGGATCGCCCATGCCCCCCAGCTCCAGGATCCCGGGGGCTTCCTGGCGGCGGTCGGCCCGTTTCTGGGAATGGGTTGACGGCGGGCGGACGGCGGTACGCTCCCTCCATGACCGCCTCCACCACCGATCTGTCCGACGCCCATCCAGAGGTGCAGGCGGCCGCTCCGATCTTCACCGACTTCGGTGGCAGGCGGACGTTCGGGGGCCCGATCGAAACCGTCAGGGTCTACGAGGACAACGTCCTGGTGAAGGCGATGCTCGAAACACCGGGAGATGGCAGGGTGCTCGTCGTCGACGGTGGCGGATCGCGCCGGCGCGCCCTCGTGGGGGACGTGCTGGCCGGGATCGGTGCGGGAAACGGCTGGGCCGGGATCGTGATCTACGGCTGCGTTCGCGACACCGAGGCCCTGGCTGATCTCGACATCGGGGTCAAGGCGCTGGCGGCGTTTCCGATTCGCAGCGAGAAGCGTGGAGTGGGACAGGTCTCGCTTCCGGTTTCCTTCGCCGGGGTGACCTTCCGCCCCGGATGGTGGCTCTACGCCGACGCCGACGGCATCATCGTGTCCCGTACCGAGCTCGCGGGCTGACATGACCCTTCTCGGCGCGGCGTGCCCGGGCCCCGCTCATGCCTGATGCGGTCCTGCGGGTCGGCGGCTACGCCCCCAGGGAGTCCTCCCACTCGTCGGTGCTCGGCGTGCTCGCCCGAGAGATCGAGACCCGCACCGAGGGAAGACTGGGAGTCTCGATTCTCTGGAACATCCTCGACGAGGGGCTGCCCGCCACGGCCCTTCTCGACATGGTCGAGAAGGGAGAGCTCGCCATGTGCTATTTCTCCACCAGCTACCTGGGCGATCGCGTATCCGATCTGAACGTGCTCGAGACGCCTTTCCTGTTCGACACGCTCGAGGCCGCCCACCGCGCCCTGGACGGCCGGCTGGGGGCGGCGCTCACCCGCTCGGTCGAGCGACAGACGGGGTTCCAGGTCCTGGGCTACTGGGACAACGGGTTCCGTCACCTGACCAACTGCGTGAGACCGGTCCGGGTGCCGGAGGACTGCCGGGGGCTGCGGGTCCGCCTGCAGCCGAATTCCGTCCACGAGGCGATGATCGAGGCGTGGGGCGGGATCCCGGTGCCGGTCGAGTTGAGGCGGGGGATCGAGATGATCCGCAGCGGCGAGGTGGACGCCCAGGAGAACCCGCTGGCCAACACCGTGGCCTACGGCGTCGATCGCGTTCACCGCTTCGCCACCATGACCGCTCACCTCTACGGGGCGCGCGGGGTGTTCGCCCATCCCGGAACCCTCGCCGGCCTCCCGGCGGACGGGGCGCACGCCGTGCGCGAGGCGGTGTCTGCGGCGATCGCCCATCAGCGACGAGAGGCGGAGGCGGGTGAATCCTGGCTCCGCCGGCGGCTCGAGGCGGAGGGGATGGAGTTCGTCGATCCGACGGCCGAGGGCCGGGAAGCCTTCCGCGATGCGGTCGCGGGGGTCATCGTGGAAGCGCGGCGCCGGCTGGGAGACGAGCTCTTCGAGTTGGCGGGCGCATGACCGCCGTCCGGAACCGGGCAGACGGCGGCGACGGAGAGGAGCGGGAGCGGCGGGACGGCCGATCCCATCCGACCTGGCTCCCGGCGGCGCTGCTGGTCGCCACCGTGCTCACTTTGGGCTTCAACTGGCCGCTGCTGGCGATCGGTCTGGAGGAGATCTCACCACTGTGGCTGAGCACCATGCGGCTCGCAGGCGCGACCCTGGTCATCTTCGGGGTGGCCGCGTCCAGGGGAAGCCTCCGGCGTCCTCCCAGGGCCGACCTCCCGGTGCTCGTCTCGGTCGCATTCGGTCGGCTGATCATGGTCATGGTGCTGGTGTTCATCGCCCTCCGATTCGTCCCGCCCGGGAGATCCTCGGTGCTGGTATGGACGTCGAGTCTGTGGACGGTCCCGATGGCCGTGGCAGTGCTCGGCGAACACATGAACGCCCGGCGGTGGGTCGGGCTGGGTCTCGGCATCGCGGGGATCGTCGTGATGGTCGAGCCGTGGGAGGCCGCGATCGGGTCCCAGGTGCTGGTGGGCTACGGCCTTCTGATCGCGGCGGCCGTCTTCCAGGCTGCGACCGCCGTCCACGTCAGGCACCATCGATGGTTGTCGACGCCCATCGAGCTGCTCCCCTGGCAGCTCGTGGCGGCGGTGGTTCCGCTGTTCGCGGTCACCTCGGCGTTGGAGGGGACGCCTTCGATCGCCTGGCGACCCGGCCTGGTGGCGATCGTCGTGTATCAGGGGGCGCTCGCCACCGGATTCGCCATGTGGGCCCAGCTCACCGTCCTTCGGCTCCTCCCGGCGATCACGACCAATCTCAGCCTGATGATGGTTCCCGTTCTCGGGTTCGTGTCCTCGGTGGTGGTGGTGGGCGAACGGGTGACCGTCCCTGCCCTCGTGGCGACGGTGCTGATCGGTGCGGGCGTGTTGCTCGGGGTGGGACTGGGCCGTGTCCCCGCCTCACCGCCTCCCCTCAGATGATCCCGTCCTCCCGCAGCGCGGCGATGGCGTCGGCCGAGAGCCCGGCGAGTCCGGCGAGCACCTCGTCGGTGTGCTCCCCCAGAAGCGGCGGATGACGCCGGATCGCAGCCGGGGTCTCTTCCTGGACGATGGGGAGACCGAGCATGCGGATGAGGCCAAGCGCCGGATGCTCGATGTCGGCGACCATCTCCCGGCCGACCGTCTGCGCAGACGCCAGCGCCTCTGCCACATCGTTGATGGGGCCAGAGGGGATGCCGGCCTGGTCGAGGGCGCCGATCCACTCGGCCCGAGTTCTCGTGCCCATGACCTCCTGGACCAGCGCGTCGATCTGGTCGCGGTTCTCCACCCGGTCCCGGTTGCGGGCGAAGCGAGGGTCCTCCCCCCACTCCGGCCTTCCCACCAGTTCGGCGAGCTTGCGGAACTGCGCATCGTTGCCCACCGCCAGCGCGATCTCGCCGTCTGACGCCCGGAATGTGCGGTACGGAACGATGTTGGGGTGCCCGTTCCCGTAGCGGCCCGGCACCGCGCCGGACGCCAGATGGTTGGCGGCCACGTTGGCCAGCATGAGCAGTCCCGTGTCGTGCAGCGTGACCTCCGTCCGCTGGCCGCGTCCGGTCCGATGGCGCGCCTCGAGGGCGGACAGGATCGAGATGGTGGCGAGAAGGCCGGTGCAGATGTCAACGATCGCCACTCCGAGCTTCATCGACGATCCGTCGGGTTCACCGGTGATCGACATCAACCCCGTCTCGGCCTGGAGGATGAAGTCGTAGCCCGGCATGCCTGCCTTGGGGCCGGTCGATCCGTAGCCGCTGATCGTGCATCGGACGGCCCGGGGGGCCTCCGCCTCGAACCAGGCCTCGTCGAGCCCCCATCGCTCCAGGGTGCCGATCTTGAAGTTGTCGATGACGACGTCCGCCGCCCGCGCCAGCGCCTTGAGGACCTCCACCCCGGCATCCGAGGACAGATCGAGGGTCACGCTCCGCTTGTTGCGGTTGACGCCGAGGTAGTAGGCCGACTCGGTGCCCACGAACGGAGGTCCCCATGCACGGGTGTCGTCGCCGCTTCCGGGGCGTTCCACCTTGACGATGTCTGCCCCGAGATCCCCCAGCAGCATCGTTGCCAGCGGCCCGGCGAGCACCCTGGTCAGATCGAGTACCACCAACCCGTCGAGCGCTCCCATCAGGTCTCTCCTGTCCAGCGTCTCATGATCTGAAGCTCCTCTGCGGTCGGGGGGTCGAGCACCGTGACCTCGGTGGCCACCGGCACCTGCCATTCGAACCCTTCGACGGCCTGTTCGACGTCGAACCCGCTCTGCACCGCCTCGAGTGTGAGCTCTCCGCCAGGGAATCCGAAGCGCCCCCGCGGGGTGACCAGTTGGACCGGGCCCCGGCCCCGGGTCCGGGGGGACCGGCGGCCGTCGGCTTCGTAGCCGGGCGCGGTGACGAAGTCGACTCTCTCGACGAACCGGCGCGGGTCGTGCGGCATGACGATCACGGTGCGACCCACCAGCGACGCGATGTCGTGGGCGCCTCCGCTTCCCACCAGCCTGACCCTGGGCGCGCGGTAGTCGCCGATGACGGTCGAGTTGAGATTCCCGCGCCGGTCGACCTGGGCGGCAGACAGGACGGCGACATCGACCCGGCCGGCCTGCAGGTCGCCGAACACTAGGGCGCAGTCTCCCAGACAGGAGGCACCGGCAGCCACCGAGGGGCTCCCGGTGGACATGGGCAGGGCGGGCGGGACCGTCCCGTACGCCCCGGACTCGTAGATGAGCGTCAGGTTCGGGGCATGGGTGTGCTTGGCCACCAGGGCGGCGACGGAGGGGACCCCGATCCCGACGAAACAGGCCTCGCCGTCTTCGAGCGATCTGGCTGCGACCACCGACATCCGTTCGTCGTCGCGGATCATCTCCACGCCAGGCCCTCTCGGTCGATCCGGTCCAGATACTGCTCGCGGGTGATGTCCACCCAGGAGGAGAGGTGCCCGGCCAGCCCTTCCGGGGTGCGGGCCGCCGCGTCGTAGCTCCGGAAGTGGGCGTTGTCGCGGGTGTAATAGCCCTCGACGTAGGAAGGGTGCGCTCCCCAGCGCACCGGCGAGATCGCCGTCACGCGGTGGGCCGGAAGCACCGTTCGGTTCGGGTCGCCGTCGATCACGGAAGGTTCGACGATCTCCTCGACGGTCACGAGGACCCTCTTGGAGGCGAGTGCGCCGACCACGGTGTCGCCGACCACTCCCCACAGCTGGACGTTGCCGCGGGTGTCGGCCCGCTGGGCGTGGATGAGCGCCACGTCCGGCTCCAGGGCGGGGATGGCCGTCAGCTCCTCACCGGTGTAGGGACAGTCGATCCGACGAAGGTTGGGGAGGACCGTCTGGGCGTCGCCTGCCGCCAGCACCCGCGCCGGGAGGAAGGGCACGCCCCAGGCGGCCGCCTGCAGGCGGAGGACCATGGACCAGTTGGTCCATTCCTCCCAGTCGATCGACCCGTCTGCGACCGCTCGCCGAAAGGCATGGGCGATGCCGACGTCCGGGTTGCCGATCCACCCGAAGATCACCTTCGACACGCAGCCGGCGGCGATGAGCTGATCGGCGAGGATGTCTGCGCCGCTGCGACAGATCGTCAGATCTCGCTTCCCGGCGCGGATCAACTCGTGGCCGAGGGCATACGGGACGGCGTGGCCGAATCCGCCGAGGAAGACGACGTCGCCGTCGGATACGTGATCAGCCGCGAGCGCTGCGAGATTTTTCGGACTGGTTGAGTCCACGCTCGAAGGTGTCCTTGTAGGTGTCGAGCTCGTGCTTGTTGCGCTCGCGGAACTGCTGGAAGTCTGGCTTCCGCCTCTCGAGGAAGGCGTTCATGCCCTCCATGGACTCCTCGGTGCCCCAGATGTTGGCCAGCAGCTCCATGCCGTGCTGCCACGACGGGTACAGGGCGTCTGAGTCGAAGTTGAGCGACACCTTGGTGGCCCGAATGGTCTGGCTGGAGTACCCGATGATCTGGCGGCACACCTCTTCGACCTTGGCGCGCAGCTGGTCGGCGGGGACCGCGATGTTTGCGAGGCCGATCTCGGCTGCCTCCTTCCCCGAGTACGTCTTGCAGAGGAAGATCATCTCCTTGGCGCGACGTTCGCCGATCAGCTTGGCGATGTACTGGGTCGCGCCGACGGTGGGACACGCACCGACCCTGGCGCCGGTCTGGCCGAAGGTGGAATCCTCTGCCGCGATCACGAGGTCACACCACAGCATCAGCTCGTGTCCGCCGCCCACACAGGGGCCCTCGACCATGGCGATCACCGGGATGGGAAGGTTGCGGATGGTCATTGCCACCTTGAGCATCCGATCGTTCCACATGTAGGAGTTGGCCTTGTTGAGCTTCATCATGGCGTGGAAGTCCCCACCGGCCGAGAAGGCTCCGCCGGCCCCGGACACCACTGCGGCGGCAATGGACGGATCCTCCCTGGTGCGGTTGAAGGCATCGGCGAGTTCGTCGAGGGTCTGCTCCCGGAACGCGTTCTTCACTTCGGGACGGTTGATGGTGATCCACGCGATGTTGTCCACAACCTCGTAGAGGATCTCGCCGTACTCGCCTTCCATCGGAGGTTCCTTTCGCCCGATACTCGGTCTCTTCCGGCCCCGGTGGCCTTCCGTGGCGCCCTCCGAGGCCGATGTTGCATCGTATAGGATCGCCGTCAGCCCATGCCACCCCACCCCTCCGGCACACGCCCATGTCCGTGACGCCGCCGTCGCGCGCCGGGCGTCTGCTGAGCGGTCGTCCCCTCACCACGGCGCTCGTCTACGTCCTGGTCGGGATCCTCCCGCTGTACCTGACCAGCTCGCAGCTGCTGTCACTTCAAGACGAACTCGGGTTCTCGGCGGCGCGGCTCGGGTTCGCCACCGCCCTCCACTTCGGGCTTGCGGCGGTGGCGGCGCGTCCGATCGGAGGGATCGTCGCCAGGATCGGCGCCCAGGCGGGTCTCAGGGTCGGATCCGGCATCGCCGTCACGGCCAGCATCGTCGCCGTCGGCGCCCAGACGTGGTGGCTTCTGCTGGCGGTGACCTCGCTGGGGGGCCTGGCCAACGGATTCATGCAGGTGTCGACCAACGTGTTTCTCGCCACCGATGCCGCCTTCCACCGCCAGGGGGTCTCGTTCGGGGCAAAACAGGGGGCGATCCCTCTGGGCAATGCCATGGCGGGCGCCCTGCTTCCGGTGGTCGGTGTCACGCTCGGATGGCGATGGCCGTTCGCCATCGCCGCCGTGCTGGCTGCACTGTCGATCGCCATCTCGCCCAGGTTGCAGAACCCGCCGGCAGAGTCGGCACCTTCGCGCGCCGGCGCCCGCACCCCGGTCTCGGCGTCGCTCAAGTGGCTGGCGGTCGGAGGGTTCTGCGGCGGCGCCGCCGGCAACTCGCTCGCCTTGTTCGTGGTCCCCTCGGCAGTCGACGTCGGGGTGGGGGAAGCGGCCGCCGGAGCGTTTCTCGCCTGGAGTGCCGGGTTGGTGTTCGCCTTCCGGGTGGTGGCGGGATGGCTGGCGGATCGGACCCGCAGCAGCGGACACCGCGAGATGGTCGCGATGCTGGCGCTGGGCGCGGCCGCCGGGGCGGTGCTCGCCGCCACCTCGTCGTCTGGTGTGTACCTGGTGGCGATGGCCCTGGCGATGATCGGATCGTGGGGCTGGCCCGGCCTGGTCTACTTCACGGTGGTCCGGATCCATCCGGAGGCGCCGGCGCGGGCGTCCGGAGTGATCCTCGCCGGCAACCTCACCGGGACGATGCTGGGACCGATGGCGGTGGGACTCCTCGCCGATCGCGGGCAGTTCGGAACCGCCTGGGTGCTGTGCGCCGTGCTCTCGGCGGTCGCCGCCGCGGCGATGTCGCGCAGCCTGTGGCTGTACAGGGCGCGCGCCGTTCCGGCCCAGGCGGCCGGCCGGCCATAGGATCTGCCAGGAGAGGAAGGAGACGACATGGAGGCATCCACCGAGTTGGTCGAGCAGGGGACGTTCGATCCCGCCGACTACGTCGACGAGTTGCAGGCGGCCCCGGACAACTTCGACGTGGGGACGAGCGTCTGGTTCGAGAATCACAAGATCAGGGTGTGGGAGATCCTGCTCAAGCCGGGGGAACGCGGGCCCTTCCACGCCCACACCCGGAACTACTTCTGGACCGTCGTCGAAGGATCGCGGGGACTGCAGCGCTTCGCAGACGGCACATACGCCGTGCGCGACTACGCCGTCGGCGAGACCAAGTACCTCGAGCACACTCCCGAGACCGCCCTGATCCACGACCTGGAGAACATCGGCGACACCGATCTGCGCTTTGTGACCGTCGAGCTTCTCGACTGAGGGTGATCTCCCCGGTGCCCCGCCTCGAATTCCCTCACGCACCGTGAACCGCCCCCGGGTGCTCGTGGCGGGCGGTTCGATCGGTGGGCTGACCACCGCCGTCCTCCTGCGCGATCTGGGGTACGACGTCGAGGTGTTCGAGCGGGCGTCGGCTGCCCTCCAGGAGCGGGGGACCGGCATCGTCGTGTTGCCGGTCACCGAGCGGTACTTCACCGAACGCGGCGGCGAGGACGATCGTGTCAGCCTCGAGCTGACCTACTGGACCTACGTCAACGCAGACGGGGAGGTCCTCTCCGCCGATCCGGACCGCTTCCGGTTCAGCGGCTGGAACACGGTGTATCGCGCCTTGCTCGACGCCTTCGATCTCGACCGGTATCACCTCGACTCGGAGATGGTCGGCTTCGACCGGCGCGCCGACGGCGTGACCCTCGTTCTCTCAGACGGGCGCAGGATCGACGGCGACCTCCTGGTGTGCGCAGACGGGCTCGCCTCGACGGCGCGCAAGATCCTTCTGCCCGCCACCGAGCCGGTCTACGCGGGATACGTCGCCTGGCGGGGCGTGACACCCGAACGGGTGCTCGGGCCGGAGACGCTGCAGGCGGTGACAGACGCAATGCTGTACCAGGTGCTGGACCGCAGCCACATCCTGGTGTACGCAATCCCGGATGCAGGAGGCAGCATCGAGCCGGGGGAGCGGATCATCAACTCGGTCTGGTACCGGAACTACGCAGACGACGGTACCTTCGATGCCCTGATGACCGACACGAGCGGCCGTCGCCGCACCGCAACCATGCCTCCTGGCACGATCCGCCCCGATTTCGTGGCGGAGATGAGGGAGACCGCTGCCGCCACCCTCGCCCCGCAGATCCGCGACATCGTGCTGTCGTGTGAGGAGCCGCTCGTGCAGGCGATCTTCGACCTCGAGTCGCAACAGATGGCGTTCGGCCGGGTGTGCATCCTCGGTGATGCCGCGTTCGGATTGCGGCCCCACGTTGCGGCCGGTCAGGCCAAGGCGTGCGCCGACGCCTGGGCACTGCGTGACGCGCTGGTCGAGTGCGACCACGACATCGACGCAGCCCTCAGCCGCTGGGAGCCGCGCCAGCTCGAGTTGGGTCGCACCGCGGTGTCCCGGACGAGGGAGATGGGCCATCGATCGCAGGTCGCAGGGACGATGTTCCCGGGCGATCAGACATGGAAGTTCGGGCTGTGGGAGCCCGGGAACTGAGGAGCGGATGATCGTCGAAGTCATCGCGGTGGGAACCGAACTGCTGATCGGACAGATCGTCAACACCAACGGCTCTGCCATCGGGGCTCTCCTGGCGGACGAGGGCTTCGACGCCCACCACCAGGTGACCGTGGGCGACAACCTCGGACGGCTCACTCGGGCGATCACCACCGCCCTGGAGAGGGCCGATGCCGTGATCCTCACCGGAGGAATCGGTCCAACCCAGGACGACCTCACCAGGGAGGCGATCTGCGCCGCCACCGGCAGGCCGATGGCCCGCGACGAGGAGTACGCCGAGAAGATCAGACAGCGCATCCTCGCCCGAAGGGGCTCGGTCGCCGACAGCGTGTTGCGGATGGCGGATCATCCGGAGGGTGCGGAGCCGCTCCCCAACAGTCAGGGTGTCGCCCTGGGCATCGCCCTCCACCACGACGGAAAGTGGATCTTCGCGGTGCCGGGTGTCCCCCGCGAGATGAGGGCGTTGCTCGATGAGGAGGTGATGCCCCGGCTGCGGGCGGCGTCTGGCGGCCCGACGTCGATCAAGAGCCGGGTGCTGCACACCTGGGGCTACGGGGAGTCCCAGATCGCCGAGGTCCTCGACGATCTCTATCGGTCCACCAACCCCTCGATCGCCTTCCTCATCACCGACATGGAGGTCAAGGTCCGGATCACGGCAAAGGCCGCGACCGAAGCGGCGGCAGAGGCGCTGATCGCCCCCGTCGAGACCGAGGTGCGAAGGCGGTTGGGTGATCTCATCTTCGCCACCGACGACGAGTCGATCCTCGATGTGATCGATCGGGCGATGTCGAATCACGGGTGGACCGTCGCGGTGTGCGAGGTGGCCACCGTCGGTCAGGTCGGGGCGCGGCTGGCGGCAGGGATCCCGCAGGTCCTTGCCGCGGCGACGACCCTCACCGGCGACCCGGGGACGGCGACCGAGCTCGCCGAGAGAGCCAGATCGGGTTCGGGGGCAGATGTCGGGGTGGGTATTGCGGCAGTCGAGGTGGTGGACGACGCCGGCCAGCCGGCCAGCCTCGTCACCTTCGCCGTTGCCACTCCGGAGGCGACCCGGGAGCGGCAGATGCGCTTCTTCGGCACCGGCGAGAGGGCCGTCTCCTACGCCGCCGGCGCCGCCCTCCACGTGCTCAGGCTCGGCGCATCCGGCGCGTGGTGGGTCTGACGCCGATCCCGACGTTCAGGCGGCTTCCACCTGGCGTCTGATGTCACCGGCGAAGCGCGCGGCGGTCTCGTCGTCGAAGGGCGCCGCCGTTTGGATGATGAAGTGGGTAATCCCGATCTTCTTCCACGCCACCATCAGCTCGGTCATCCGGTCCTGGGTGGTCACGTAGATGTCGGCATCGTCGAGGACCGAGTCGTCGAGTCGGTTCGCCTCCATCTGAGTGCGGAAGAAGCGCATCGCCTCTGCCTCTGTGTCACGCACCACCGGGCTGAGAAACGCCGACCGTTCGATCTCGTCCGGGTCGCGCCCCTCCTCCTCGCACCGCTGCAGGAACACCTCGTGTTTGCGGCGAAGACGTTCGAGGTCCGGGTGGGCAACCCAGTTCCACATGTCGGCGTAGCGGGCGACTGTCCGCAGCGTCTTCTGCTCGCCGCCCCCACCGATCAAGATCGGGAGACGATCCTGGATCGGCCGGGGCCACAGGCGCGCGTCATGCAGCCGGTACCGGCCCGTACCGGGCGAGGTGACGGCTTTGCCGTCGAGGAGGTCGCGGAGGGCGGCGGCCGACTCGTCGAGCCATGCCAGCCTCTCCCCGGCGCTTGCGCCGAACTCGATCCCGAAGGCGGTGTGCTCTGGCTCGAACCATCCGGCGCCGAGACCAAGGATCGCCCTTCCGCCCGAGACGTGATCGAGCGTCGTCACCTTCTTGGCGAGGAGACCCGGATTCCAGAACGTGTTGGCGCCGGTGAGAACGCCCAACCGGACCGTCGAGGTCACCTGCGACCAGGCGGTGAGGAGGGTGGACGCATCGAAGGTGTCCTGGTCGGGTGCTCCCATGCACGCCACCACGTGCTCCATGGTCCACAACGTGTCGTACCCCAGTTCTTCGGCGCGAATCGCCGCCGCCCGTGCCTCCGGCCAGGAGAAGACCTGGTTCCAGGGCTGCAACCCCAGCGTGATGTTCATCCGGCGACGGTACGCCCGGGCACACGGAGCCGCAACCGCCTGCTGTGGTGGAGCCGCCGGCCGATCCGCCGGCCTTTCGCCTCTCTTTGGCGGCCCTCTTCTCCGCGCCCGCCGAGGACGGTGAGGACATCGGCCACGCCGGCGAGGGTCACACCCACCAGAAGACCGCCGTCTCTCTGAGAAGAAGACGCAATTCGCCTCCCGGGGGCCGTCCTTCCGGGGGGCGAATCATTCGGAGCGGTCGGGTGCTGCTACGACACCGATGCCGACACCATGGCGGCCACCTCTGCGCGGTCGAGCGGAAGCTCGACGACCTGGTTCCGCTCGGCCGAGAGGTCGGCCGCCAGGTAGACCTCCATGGTGGTGCGAGCCCACTTCGGGTCGACCATCACGTTCCGGTCATAGGCGACTGCCTCAAGGAAGTGCTGGGTCTCGCGCTCCATCGGGCCGGCATAGACGTGGTCCACGAACTCACCCGGCATGGTGGAGAGCGGGAAGCGCACGCCGTCCTTCTCGGTGTTGAAGATGATGTCCTTGTGGCTGGCGTCCATCAGCAGGGCCCCGTCGGTGCCGATCACCTCGATCCACGTCGTGGAGAAGTTGGGGTATCCCCGCGGAAGGCTCATGCCGGCGCCGATGATCACCACCACGCCATCGTCCATCGTCACCGTGATGTACTGGACGTCCGGCACACCGTGCAGCTCCCGGCGCACGCCCCAGGCATTCTGTGAGTACACCCGCACCGGCCTCCGCGGCTCCAACAGCCAGAACGCGGTGTCGAGGTCGTGGGTCCCTTCCATCGCCGCCGGTGACAGCTTGGTGCGTGAGCTGACCTTGGAGCCGAGGGAACGGGTGATGTGGCGGCTGATGAGGATGCTCACCGGATCGCCCAGCGAGCCCTCGCTCAGGCTCCGCTTGGCCAGTGCCTGCTTGGAGTTGAACCGCTGGGAGTAGCCGATCGTGAACTTCAGGCCCTTGCGCTCGGCGATGTCGATGAGTTCGTCCGCCTCGTCGAGGGTGATCGAGATCGGCTTCTCCAACAGGACGTGCTTGCCCGCCTCGAGAGCGGCCTTCGTCATCGGGTGGTGCACCGTCTCGGGAGTCGCCGAGATCATCAGCGCCTGGATGTCCGGATTGGCCACCAGGTCCTCCCAGTTGGCCGTGGCGGTCACGGGGTTGGTGAGGACCCTCATCTCCTCGAGCCGCTCCGGCTTGGTCTCGGCGATGTGGAGAGCCCCGACCAGGGCGCTGTTGGCGGCGGTGACGGCGCGGATCCCGCCGCACCATCCGGTCCCGATCACTCCGACGTTCAGTTCGTTCATGTCGTGTCCTTTCGAGGTCAAGCCAGCTTCTCGGGTTCGATCGGGAGAGGCACCGCCTTGCCCGTGCGGGCGGAGAGGTCCATCGCCATCGTGAGCAGCAGATTGCGGTGACCGTCGGCGGCGGTGGCGTGCGGCGTCTTCACGCCCGTCGTGAGCCGGTTGTACCAGGTGAGGGTCTCTTCGCGCATCGGGCCCCACAGGAGCCCGTCGGAGACGTCGCCGGGCGGATAGCTGCCGATGAAGTCGACGTGGCGGGGGGCGGGCGGCTTGAAACCCTTGGAGGTGTACCCGGCGGGTTGGGGGATCTCAGTCGCCATGATGACGTCACGATGGGTGTCCTCGATGTCGATGACCCCCTTGGTGCCCACGATTCCGATCTCGAGCCCGTACACCGCTCCCGGCCACTCGGTGGGGAGCGCCCAGCTGATGTTCATGCTCCACAGCGTGCCGTCGTTCATGGTGAAGATGCCGAAGGTGGCGTCCTTGGTGCCGAGGTCTCCCAGCACCGTGTCGACCGAGCGGGCGTAGACCTCGACGGGCTCCTTGCCTTCCATCAGCCACATGCACATGTCGAGGCTGTGGGTGCCCGACACCACCATCGGAGTCAGATTCCCGCGGTCCTCCGTCTTGATGAGGGTGGCGATGGGGACCATGCGGTTCATGAACGCCCTGGTCACGACGCTGGTGACCTCGCCGATCTGACCGTCGCGCAGTCGTTGCTTGACGGTCTGGAAGCGGCGGCGGAAGCGCTGGGTGTAGCCGATGACCGCGTCCACCCCACTGTCCTCGATCGCCTTCAACACCAGGGCAGAGTCGACCGGGTCGGTGGCGAGTGGCTTTTCGATGAACATCGGCTTGCCCAGTTCGGCCGCCGCCAGGATCGGTTCGACGTGCTCGTTCTCGGCGGTGGCCACGATCACCGCGGTCACCTCCGGTCGGGCGAGCAGCCGGCGGAAGTCGGTGGTGACGAAGTCGGCGTTGGTATCTGCCGCCAGACGCTTCGCCGTCCCCTCATCGATGTCGCACAGGCCGAGCCACCCAACCGCCAGCGTCTCCCTGGCGAGGACCGCCCGGATGCGTCCGATGGTGCCGCACCCGATGATCGCCAGTCCGATCGGCTCTCCTCTCATCTCTGTCCCTCCTCGTGAGTCAGCTCAGGCCCAGCAGTCGGGCGGCGTTGCCGCCGGCGATGGCGGCGATCGTGTCTCCGTCGTCGCCGACCGTGCGGGTGATGAGGCCCACGGGGTCGGTCTCACCCATGTCGTACGGGTAGTCGGTTCCGAGCACGACGTGATCCGCCCCGTACGTGTCGATCAGGAACCGGAGCTGGTTCTCGGCGAACACCATCGTGTCGAGGTAGAAGCGCTTGAGGTAGTCGCTCGGCTGCAGGGGAAGCCCTTCGCGAACGTCCTCCCTGGCGTGATAGGCGTGATCCATCCGGGCTGCGTAGGGAGGCAGGTAGCCGCCGCCGTGCACCAGCACGACCTTGAGGTCCGGATGCCGCTCCATCACCCCGTTGAAGATCAGGTGGCTGGCGGCCATCGCCCCTTCGATGGGGTGTCCCACCACGTTGATCAGATAGTGGTGGTCGAGCCGCCGGGCGTTGTCGTGGCCGCTCGAGTGGATGACGATCACCGCACCGCGCGACTCGACCTCGTCCCAGAACGGCTCCAGCCGGGGAGCGGACAGCTCCTCGGACTCCACCCGGGTCGAGACCTGGAAGCCGCGGAAACCCAGTTCGTCCATGCAGCGCCGGAGTTCGCCGATCGCCAGGTCGGTGTCCTGGAGGGGGAGGTTTCCCATTCCCATCAGGCGATCGGGATGACCGGCGACCAGGCCCGCGAGGTCGTCGTTCATCGTGGGGAACACCTCGGCTGCCACGGCGGGGTCGGCCCAGTAGTACATCTGCGGCGGGAAGTGGGCCACCGTCTGGATGTCGACCCCCATGCGGTCCATGTCGGCGAGGCGCACGTCCACCGACTCCATCTGCGGACGGATGTCTGCCATCTGGCGGCGATTGACCTCGCGGGTCAGCTCGCTGCCCACGGTGAGGGACACCTTGCCGAGCCGGTCGGCTTCGGCATGCATGCGATCCATCACCTGCTTGCTCTCCCAGTGGCAGTGGAGATCGATCACCGGGCCGGGACGAGAACGAGAGCCACCGCTCCGTCCCCCATCCGGAACCGGCGCCCGCAGGGCACACGAGACGAACACGGAGGCTCCTTCACATCGGCAGATCGTGCATCATATATGGCGCCGCAGGGACGGGCGCCCGCCACGTTCAGGGCGCCGGAGCGACCACCGTGGGGATGCCGTTCGACTCGGAGGTCGTCTCCCACGTGCCGACCGAAGCCTCGATCTCGACGGCGGCAGCCCGCAGGATCTCCACCGCCCATGCGTCGAACAGGTCGCGCCCCTGGGTGGCGGCGGCGATCTCGAGCACCTCTTGCATCACGTCGTTCATCGTCGGTGCGTCCCTGGTGACCACCGCCGCCACGTAGACGGTGCCGTCGGAGAACTCCCGCAGATACGCCTTGCCCACCTCCCCGTCCACCGCCACCGGCTGCAACGGCTCGGGATGGCGGAACGGGTTGGCGCACCCCAGGTCGACTCGTTCCACCGCGTCGGGGAGCTGGCGCTCCACGTCGTCGAGCGACACATCGTTCTCGACGAAGGCGGCGATGTCGGCTTCCACCTCCGGCGAGGTGGGGGCGAGCATCACGAGGCATGCCATGGAGTTGACCGAGATGAACTCCCGGTAGGCGGCGTCGAGGTCGAAGCCATCGCCGCGTTCGATCAGCAGGCCCTCGACCCGGGTCCGGATCACGTCGAGTTCCGCCTCGAGCAGGACCCGCTCCCGGGTGACCCCCCTGTCGCGGAGGCGGGTGTCGACCTCGTCTCCGAAGCGGCGGGTGCGGTCGGCGAAGGCGCCGTCGAGCTCCGCCTGTTCGACCACCACTGCGAAATCCGACTCGGCTCCGGCGACGAGCAGCCTGTGGAGGATCAACAGGAACACGCTGTCGGCCCGCTCTTCGGGAATGAGGTCGTCTGCGTCCGGATGGAGCGCCTCGAGCTCCTCGGTTCCGATCGGCGTTCCGTCGACGACGGCCACCACCTCGGGGCCGCCCGAGCAGGCGACGGCGACCAGGGAGGCGGCCGCGACGACCGTGAGCCGGCGTCCGATGCGGCGCACCTCAGCAGGCATCCGCTGCGCCCATGACATAGGCGAGCAGCGTGTAGTACCCAACCGTGGCCGTCAGTTCGACCACTCCCGAGTCGCCGAAGCGGGCCCGCGCACGCTCGAACAGGTCGGCGGGGACGGTGCTGGCGGCGCACAGGGTTCTGACGTAGGAGATCACCAGTTCTTCGCGCTCGTCGAGCGATCCCGACCCGTCCCGCAGATGGTCGAGGACCTCCTGGCGTACTCCGGCGTCGATGGCGATCTGGACGTGGCTGTCCCACTCGAACGCGCAGCCGTGGACGACGGCGGCGGTGAGGATCACCAGTTCGCGGTCGTGATCGGGCAGCGACCCGCCGAACCGGATCCGAGCTCCGGTCTCGGCCAGCGGCTCGGCGATGGACGGCGCGTGGAGAAGCACCTGGTACGGCCGGATCAACGATCCGCGGCTCGCCACGATGGAGTCGAACACCTGCTGCTGGGCTGCGGTGACAGCCTGGTGTCGTTGCTCGATGAGGGGGATTCTCGCCATCATTCAACCTCCAGTCCGAAAAGCCGGACGGCGCTGCCGCCCACGACCAGATCACGCTCTTCCTCGGTCAGGCTCGCCCCGGCCACCAACGCCAGAGGATCGGGAAGCCCCATGTCGAACGGGTAGTCGGTGCCCAGCAGAACGTGGTCGGCACCGTAGGCCCTCACCAGGTGCTCGATCATGCCCGGGTCGAACACGGTGATGTCGTAGTAGAGCCGGGACAGGTACTCGGAGGGCAGCCTGTCGATGTGGTGGCGCAACTCGGGTCGGTGCCGGAAGGCGTGATCGGTGCGGGCCGAGTAGAAGGTCAGGTATCCGCCGCCATGGACCACCAGCATCCGCAGGTCAGGGTGTCGCTCGAACACCCCTGCGAGGATCATCCTCGTCACCGCCAGCGTCGAAGAGAGCGGCATCCCGATCACGTTGACCAGGTAGTAGTCGGTGAGGCGCTCGGCGTGGGTGAAGCCGGCCGGATGGAGGACGGCCACCAGTCCGAGCTCCTCCAGGGCGTCCCACACGGGTTCGAACATCTCGTGGTCGAGGTCGATCCCGGTGATGTCCGCACCCAGGTAGACACCGGGGAATCCGTACTCCCCGGCCAGGCGGTGGGCTTCCTCCACGGCCGCCGCCGGGTGGGCCATGGGGAGGGTCCCGAGCCCCACGAAACGGCGGGGGTCGATCCGTGCGATCTCGGCGATCCGCTCGTTCTGCACAGAGGCCACCCGCGGGGCGAGATCTGCATCGGCCCAATAGAAGTAGTGAAAGGGGGACAGCCCGAGGAGCTGGATGTCGATGCCGAGGGCGTCCATGTCGGCGAGGCGGGTGCCCGGGTCGGTGTACTTGTCCTGGACCAGCCCGTAGAACCGCTGGTTCAGCTCCTTTGTCTCGGGTGCCGAGTAGAAGGTGCGCGGGTCCATCTCGGGCGTGAAATGGGGGCGGGTCATCTCGGCAGACTCCGGAACGAGGATGTGGGTGTGAACATCGACGGTGAGGGTCGACGGCCTGGCGACCGCGCTCTGCCCCCACCGCTCCGCCCAGCCTTCGGGACTCGTCGCGTCAGCCATTCCCGTCTCCTTCCGTCTCGCCATCGGCGCGGGGGATGCGACCCACCCCGGCCCGCCGCCTGATCACCTCCACCACAGACGAATTGTCCTTGTCCGCCAGTCCGCCGGAAACGCCTTCCCCGAGGTGGGACTCGACCTGTTCGATGAAGGCGGCGGGCGCCCCGACCTGGTGGGCGTGCTCGACGATGAGCTTCGAGTCCTTGTGACTCTGTCGCAGCCGTGCGTTGGGCTGCTCGTGATCCCCCTCGACCATGCGCCGGCCCCACAGATCCATGGCGCGCGAGTAGGCCACTCCGTCCGCCAGCACCTCCAGCGTCTTGGCGAGGTCGAGGCCCGCCAGTTCGGCGGCGACCAGTCCTTCGGCGAGCGCCGCCCGGTTGACGGCGAGCACGTGATTGACGATCAGCTTCATGCGAGCTCCGGCACCAACCGAACCTACGTGATGCGACGACCGTCCGATGGCCTGCATGATCGGACCCGCCTTGGCATAGGCTTCCGCGCTGCCGCCCAGCATCACCACCAACTCGCCGCGAGACGCGACTGCGGCGTTTCCGCTCACCGTCATGTCGGCGTAATCGACGCCTGCCGAGGCCAGGTCGCCGGCGATCGCCACGGCATCATCGGGTCGCCCTGTGGTTGCGTCGAGAACGAGCAGTGGTCGAGTCGATGAGGCGACGATCCCGTCCGGGCCGAGGCACACCTGGCGGGAGATGTCCGAGGTGAGGAGCGACAGCACCACCAGCTCGCAGCCTTCCACCGCCTCGGCCGGCGAGCCGGTCGCCACACCGCCCGCGGCCGCGAACTCCGCCATGCGCTCGGGGTCGACGTCGAAGCCGCGCACCGTGAACCCGGCCTTCATCAGACGTTCCCCCAGCCGGGAGCCCATGATCCCGACTCCGATCAGGGCGACGGTCGGCATCAGAACCGGTACAGCCTCTCGGGGTTGTCGACCAGGATCCGCTTCCTCATCGATGCGTCGGGTGCCCACCGCTCGAGCTGCTCGATGGCATCTGCGTCGTTGGGCTGGACCTCGTACTTGTTGGGGTGCGGCCAGTCGCTCGCCCACACCATTCGGTCCGGGTTGGCGTCGATGAGGGCGTGTGCCATGGGAACCACCTCGTCCCAGGGAGGAAGGTCGCCCACGCCGAGACGGTTGGGCCCGGAGAGCTTGATCCATGTGTTCCCCTCCCTCACAAGTTCCACCAGGAGTTGGAACGGGGGGAAGGAGACGCCTTCGGAGGCAGGCATGTAGGCGAAGTGTCCGATCGACACGGGCACCTCGACCGAACGGATCAATGCGGCCAGCTCCACCAGCATCGGACCGGGGAAGAGGAACTCCAGGTGCCAGCCCAGGTCGGCGATCCGCCGTCCCAGCCGGGGGACTTCGTCGAGCTCGACCGGCATGCCACCTTTGTTGTCGAGGTTCAGCCGGATCCCGCGAACCCCCCTGGCGTCGAGATCCGCCAGCTCGGAGTCGGTCACGGTGGAGTCGACCGCGACGATCGCCCTGGCCCTGTCGCCCAGCGCCGCCATCCCGTCGAGAATCGCCGAGTTGTCGGTGCCGTACACCGATGGCTGGGTGAACACCACGCGTTCGATCCCGATCTGGGAGTGCATGAACAGCATGTCGTCGAGGGTGGAGTCGGGCGGGTTGTAGCCCCGATTCGGCGACAGCGGGTATCGCGACTCGAAGAGGTGCGTGTGGCAGTCGACCGCCCCCGGCGGCAGCTCCAACCGTGACTTCCGGGTCTCTCGCACCGGGGGAAGGCAGGTGGGGATATCGGTCATGGCTCCTCTTCGAGGGGGCGACACCGGATCATATATCTTGCAGGACCGGTGCAGGTCCGGAACCTCGGGCTGTCGCCCGGGTTCGGGTCACCGAACCGGGTTTCTCAGGGTGCCGATGCCGTCGATGGTGACCTCGACCACGTCACCCGGTTGCAGGTAGCGGGGCGGATTGAACCCGATGCCGACGCCGAGGCCGGTGCCGGTGGCGATGACGTCGCCCGGTTCGAGGGTCATCACCTCGGACAGGGTCACGATCAGCGACTCCGTGTCGAAGATCAAGGCCGAGATCGGGGCGTTCTGACGCTGTTCCCCGTTGACGGTGGTGGTCATCCAGGACTGGCGGATGTCCGGGAGCTCGTCGATGGTGGTGATGCACGGCCCCATCGGGCAGAAGGTGTCCGGGCTCTTGCCGATGAACCACTGGACGTGGCGCTTCTGCAGGTCGCGGGCGGTCACGTCGTTGACGATCGTCCAGCCGAACACGTACGACAGGGCGTCCTCCCGGGTGGCGTTGCGGCACTCACGCCCGATGACGACCGCCATCTCGCCTTCGTAGTCGGTGGTTCCCGTGGGGTCGTTGGCCAGCACGATCGGATCGTCCGGCCCGATCACCGACGTGGGCGCCTTGGTGAACACCACCGGGTTGTCGGGGATCATCTGCTTCTCCGAGGCGTCGAAGCCGGAATCGGAGAACTCCTTGGCATGGTCGCGGTAGTTGCGGCCCACGGCGATGACGTTCTTGCGGACCTTCAGCGGGGCGAGCAGCCGCACCTCGTTCAGCGGATGGCGGATGGCATCGGCTGCCGCAGAGTTCATCCGATCGGCCGACCAATGGGCGATCAGGTCGACCATGTCTCGAGGCAGATCGGGGTCGGCTGCGGCGAGGTCGAGAACCTCGTCGCCATCCAATGATCCGATCTTCCGCGTACCTTCGTGTTCGAACGTGACGAGTCGCATGAGCGGGAGGTTACCGAGGCTGTCTGCGGCTGCAGCGTGGTCGGCGGCGGCGTGCCGCCATTCCGAAGAATGCCGGCGTGGTCCCCGGTGTCTTCTGTGGAAGGTGGTTCATCCCTGGCGATGCGCCGACCGGGCGGTCGCCCAGCGTCGGACCGGACGCCACGTCAGGGCCGCCAGGCCCATCCCGGCGGCGGCGATCCCGAACGTCACCCGTGATCCGAGCGCCTCGGACATCGACGAGCCGGCGGGCGGTCCGATCACCTGGGCGATCCTGACGAAGGTCACCCACGTCAGCACGGTCAGGCCCCGGTACAACGCGCCTCCCACCGTCGCGGCCCGATCCTGGGCGAGGGGCACGAACAGGCCGAAGCCGACCCCGCTCAGCCCCAGCCCGATCGACACGAACCACCAGGCGGGCGCGATGGCGGTGACCCCGGCCCCGATCGCCATCAACGAGAGTGCCAGCCCGACGATGGTGGATCCGGCGCGCCGCGCCCGCAGCCGACCGATCTGGATGGCGGCAAGCACCGTTCCGACCTGGAACGAGGCGATGATCAAGCCCCGGCCGCTCGAGTCGATCCCGAACACCGAGTCGAGGAAGAGCGGTGTCGTGGTGTATCCGAATCCGTGGAGGAGGACCGTCGTCGCAATCGTGGCGCCAAGGACGCCGACGAAGTCGACCGTGTGCCGGTTTCGGCGCAGGTCGCGCAGTGCCGCCCCGGCGTGGCGCAGCGGGGACTCGGTGACGTGGCCCCGCTCCGACGGCATGCGACTCGCCCAGATGGCGAGGGGGAAGCCGATCAGGAAGATGAGGAACGGACGAAACACGTCGGTGGCGCCCACGAACCCCGACGTGATGGGACCCAGCATGTTCACGACCGTCAACCCCGTGAGGTTGAACCCCATCGCCCGGGTGCGCTCGGGACCTTCGAACAGGTCAGCCACCAGGACGATCGACAGTCCGAGGATGCCGGACGTCCCGATTCCCTGCACGAAGCGAGCACCGACCAGGAGCCAGTAGGACCGAGCGAAGAATCCGGCGGCGCCGGCCGTGGCGAACAGGATGAGGCTGAACAGCACCACCCTTCGCCTGCCCAGGCGGTCGGCGAAGTAGCCGATCAGCGCGGACAGCAGCACGCCGGGGACCGATACGGCCGCCTGCACGAGTCCGATGGCGGCCCGGTCGACTCCGAGGGCGTCGGCCAGGTCGGGCAGAAGCGGGGAGGTGATCGAGAATCCCAGTGTGCCCATGGCCCCGGTCGAGATGGCGATGGCCAGTCGCTCCCACCGCGAGGAGGCGACCCCGACCGGGTGGATCAGGCGATCGGTCATCGAGGGGCCCGCCCGGCAGACATGGCGGCACAGCATATGGGAGCCGCGGGGGGATCTGTGTCGGCGGAAAGGCGGCCGAAGGGCCGGCGAGGCGAAGACGATGTATGTTGCGGCCGACCGGCCCGGTCTGGAGGAGGACCACGTGAGCATCGCTCGCCGCTACGCCGAGTACGCCGCCGACCTTCGCTTCGAAGACCTGCCCGTGTCGGTCGTCGATCATGCCAAGAAACTGATCCTCGACATCGTCGCCAATTCCGTCGGGGGGTACGCCTGGATGGACTCTGGGCCGGTGATCGTCGAGGGCGTGAGGGCCCTCAACCGGGGGGCGACCGGGGCGACGGTGCTGGCCACCGGCGAATCGATGGCTCCCGAATGGGCGACCCTGGTGAACGGATCGATGGCGCACAGCCTCGACTACGACAACCATCACGCCAAGGGCGTGATTCATGCCGGGTCGTCTGTGGTGAGTTGCGCGCTGGCGGCAGGGGAGGAGACCGGCGCCTCGGGGAGGGAGTTGATCACGGCGGTCGTGATCGGCTACGAGATCGCCTGCCGCCTGGCGATGGCGCTCGGTCCGCATTCGTCCCACGAGATGGGGTTCCACCCCACGGGAACGTGCGCCACCTTCGCCGGGTCGGCCATCATCGGGCGCCTGCGTCAGACCGGTCCGGACGTGATCGTCGACGCCATGGGTCTCAACGGGAGCCAGGCGGCCGGATCGATGCAGTACGTCGTCAACGGGGCGTGGAACAAGCGCATGCACCCCGGTCTCGCCACCCATTCGTCATTCGTTTCGATGAGCCTGGCCAGGGCCGGCTTCCTCGGCGCCGCCGAGGTCTTCGAAGGCGACCAGGGTTTCTTGCAGGGCTACGCCCTGCGGCCGGTGCCCGAACAGGCAACCGAGACGCTGGGGACCGAGTACGAGACCCTGAACGTGGCGATCAAGCCGTACTCGCTCTGCCGGTACACCCACCAGACGCTGGACCTGCTGATCGGCCTGACCCGCGAGGGCCTGCAGTCCACCGATGTGCGCTCGATCCTGATCGAGATGCCGACCTACGGCCTCGCTCTGGTGGGGTCGCCCATCGAGGCGAAGCGGACTCCGGCGTCTGCAGTCGACGCCCAGTTCAGCGCGCCCTTCGCTGCCGCCCTGGCGCTCACCGAGAAGCGGGCCGGCCTCGACGTGTTCTCCCGGGTTCTCGAGGACGGGTTCTCCGACGAGTTCAGGCGCCTTCTCTCGATCACCGAGGTTCGGTCGGCCGACGACCTCGACGCCATCCATCCCGAGTTCTGGCCGGGGAGGGTGACACTGGAGACGTCCTCCGGCACCGTCGAGCGCTCCGCCACCCACATGCGGGGGGAGTCCGAGATCCCTATGAGCTTCGACGAGGTGGCCGAAAAACTGACCGAACTGAGCCCCCGGCACGACGAGGCGGTACGCCGGGAGGTGTGCGACATCGCCCGCCACCTCGAGGACGCAACGGTGGACGACCTGGTCGCTCCACTCCGGAGTTGAGAGGAGCATGACGATGACCGAACCCTGGTGGCCCGAACTCGGCCCGAAATGGAAGCCGAGCACCGCCCACAAACCGGCGTTGCGCACGATCGACATCCACTCCCACGTCCAGGTGCCGGCGGCGGCAGAGATCGCCAGGCCGCACTTCCGGCCAGAGATGGATCCGCGCATGGTCGTCCAGCCGGAGGAGAGCACCCGGTACAACCGCGAGCTCCGCGCCACGATGGTCGAGAAGTTCGTCGACACATCCGCCCGGATCGCCGACATGGACCTGCAGGGGGTGGACATGCAGGTTCTGTCGATCGTCCCGCCCGAGTACTTCTACTGGCTCGACGGCGAGTTGGGTCCCCGGGTCTCGTCGATCCAGAACGACCGTATCGCCGAGATGGTGGCCGAGCGCCCCGACCGCTTCGTCGGGGTGGCGAACCTCCCTATGGAGCACCCGGAGGCGGCGGCTCGCGAGCTGCGCCGAGCCCACGAGGAGCTCGGCTTCAACGGGTTCGAGATCAACGCAGACGTCAACGGGGGTGACCTCGACGATCACCGCTTCGATCCGGTGTGGGCGGCTGCCTCCGAGCTGGGCCTGCTGGCGATCCTCCATCCCCACGGCTGGACCGAGCCCCGGCGAATGGACGACTACTACCTGATCAACCTGGTGTGCATGCCGCTTGCCTCGACGGTGGCCGTGTCACGGATGATCCTCGGGGGCGTGTTCGAACGGTTCCCCGATCTCCAGATGCTGGTGGTCCACGGGGGCGGCTATCTCCCCTTCTACTTCGCCCGCACCGACCACGGGTACCGGGTGCGTCCCGAGACCCGGCGCCACATCCCCCGACTGCCCAGCGAGTACCTACACCGGCTGTACTTCGACACGACCGTGTTTCGACCCGAGGAGGTGGAGTACCTGGTGCGCGAGTTCGGACCCGACCGGGTGCTGATGGGCACCGACTACCCCTTCGACATGGGTCCCACCGATCCTCTCGGCTTCCTCGCCCAGGCCCGCCTCACCCAAGCCGAGCACGAGGCGATCGTCGGCCTCAACGCGGCGAGGCTGTTGCGGATCTGAGTCTTCTGTGACGATCGATCCATGACGGCTCGTGCCCGAGGCGTCATGTCCGAAGTGGAAGGCGGCGAACTGGCTACCGTGCTTCTGGGCGGCCGGGAGACGTCGGAGGGCGGTCGCCGGGCAATTGCTGGTGGTCGGCGGAGGCTTCGATGAACCGTATTCCCACCGGAATGGTGGCGTTCCTCTTCACCGATGTCGAAGGCTCCACGAAGCTGTGGGAGCAGCACGACGCCGAGATGCGCGCAGAGATGGCCCGGCACGATGCCACCGTGGCGGGAGCCATCGCCAGGCACGACGGGCATGTGTTCTCGCGGGCGGGAGACTCATTCGGGGCGTCCTTCGATTCCGCTCGCCAGGCGCTGGCGGCGGCGGTCGAGGCGCAGCGAGAGCTGACGTCGGGCAACGCCAACGCCCCCGTCACCATCCGGGTCCGGATGGGCGTCCATGTGGGAGAAGCGCACGAACGCGGCGGCGACTACTTCGGTTCGGCGGTGAACCGGGCGGCCCGCATCGCCGATGCGGGCAATGGTGGCCAGATCGTGATCTCGTCGACCGCCATCGAGGCGGTGGGCGACCCCGGCGCGGTGCGGTTCGTCGACCAGGGCGAACACCGCCTCAAGGACCTCGACGTCCCCCTCGTTCTCCACCTGGTGCACGCCGACGGCCTCCCGGTCGACCAACGACCGCTCCGTAGCCTCGATGCCTATCCCAACAACCTTCCCATCCTGCGGACTGCACTCATCGGCCGTGACGATGAGCTCGTCGCCATCGCCGCCGCGTTCACCGAACATCGGCTCGTCACCATCACCGGGGTGGGTGGCGTCGGCAAGACCCGCCTGGCGCTGCAGGCGGCTTCGGAGACCCTGCCCCGCTACCCGAGGGGCGTGTGGTTCGTGGACCTGGCTCCGATCGCCGATCCGGCTCTCATCGGGTCGGTGCTGGCCGCGGCGCCCGGCGTGCGGCTCTCGGGTGAAGGAAGACCGGTGGACGCCGTCCTCGACTGGGTGGGTGGCCGGGAAGCGTTGTTCGTCTTCGACAACTGCGAACACGTCATCGACGGCGCCGCCGCCATGATCGACGAGCTCCTGAGCCGTTCCACCGGAATCCGGGTTCTCGCCACATCACGGGAGCCGCTCGACATTCCCGGGGAGCGGGTCAGGCGGGCCTCCTCACTCGGCACCGCACCCACCCCGGCGGGCGGGCCCTCGCCGGCGGCGGGCTTGATGATCCAGCGGATCGCAGCCTGGCGGCCCGACTACGTTCCGGACGGTGCCGATCTGGCGGCGATCGAGGACATCTGCCGCCATCTCGACGGCATCCCGTTGGCCATCGAGCTCGCCGCCGCACGGGTTCGCTCGATTGCCGTCGCCGAGGTGGCAGCGCTGATCGACGACCGCTTCGTCCTGCTCAGCGGGGGCGGCCGCACACGGCTCCCCCGCCAGCGCACCCTCAAGGCGGCGGTCGACTGGTCGTGGGAGTTGCTCGACGAGCCACAGCAGCTGGCGTTGGCGCGTATGGCGGTGTTCAGCGGTTCGTTCACCCTGGAGGCGGCCGCCGCCGTCTGCGCCGATCCAATGATCCTCGATCGCCTGGACCGGCTGGTGCAGGCATCCCTGCTCGAACATCTCCCCGACTCGGGTCGCTACCGCATGCTCGAGACCATCCGCCACTACGCCCACGATCGCCTCGAAGAGGTCGGAGAGGTTGCCGAGACCCGGGACCGCCACTGCGCCTGGTTCACAGACCTCGTCGCCACGCTCGGCTTCACCTACGAAGGTCAGGACCACCTGACCGCCATCGACCGCATGACGGCCGATCTCGACAACATCCGCGCCGCCCTTCAGTGGTCGATCTCCAGCTGCGATGTCGCCCTCGCTGCACACACCGTGGCCACCCTTCGCCCGTTCTGGTGGGTCAGAGGCGACAACCTGGAGGGCCGAACCTGGGCCGAGGCCGTGCTCGACCTCCCAGGGATCGAATCCGTTCCCGAGGCCGACCGGGCATGGGTGGAACACATCGTCGCAATCACCGAACCCGACCACACCCGACGGGCTGCCCTCCTCGAGGACTCCCTCACCATCTGGCGGCGCCTCGGCAACCGGGAAGGACTGATCGGCACCCTCAACAACCTGGCGCTCGTCCTGCACTACACCTTCGGGGACCTCGCGACAGCACGGAGCAGATACGAAGAGGCCCTCGAGCTCGGCGGGGACAGCCCGGAGAGGGTTCCGGTGCTCGCCAATCTCGCATTCATCGCTCTGGCGGAAGGGGACACCGTCGCCATGCAGACGCTCGCCGACGACCTCATCACCGCCAGAACCGCGAGCGGCCCCTTCTACAGGATGTGGGGACTGAACTTGGCCGGCATCGTTGCCGTGGAACGGTTCGACTCCGTTGCCGCTCGGGCCCTTGGCAACGAGAGTCTCGAGCTGGCAACCCGTCTCGGCGCCGCGATCCAGATCGCTTCCAGCAACACGGTGCTCGCCCTCACCGACATCCAGTCCGGGGACCTCGCCTCGGCCGCCGACCACGTCATCCGAGCCTCAGACCCCGACCTGGAGGGTGGGGGAGCGCTGCTCATGGCCTCTGCCATCCTGGCAACGGCCATCGTCGTCATCGGGGCGCTGGGAGGTCTCGCCGAGGCGGCCGACCTCTCAGCCAGCCTCGCCGCCCCGCGCCTGCCGCCGTACCTGGGCGGCCAGGTTCGGCAGGTTCTTCAACGCGCGTCCGACGAACTCGGTCACGATCGTTTCGAGCAACTCGTCCACCCCGACTCGGTGGCGCCGGCATCCGCCGCGCTCGCCAAGGCCCACCGCTGGCTGATCGAAAGGACCGCCGGGGAGGAGGGGGATCGGTGAGGACACCCCCCCACGAAGTTGGGAGGCGGCCTTCCGATCTCTGCTACCCGATGCCGATCGCCAGGTACTTCGATTCGAGGAACTCGGCCAGGCCCTCATGTCCGCCCTCGTGGCCGATGCCGGATTGCTTGATGCCGCCGAACGGGGCCACCTCGGTCATGAACACCCCGGTGTTGATGCCCACCATCCCGTACTCGAGCGCCTCGCCCACCCGCCACACCCGGCCGTTGTCCCGGGTGTAGAGGTAGGCGGCCAGCCCGTACGGAGTGGCGTTGGCCTGTTCGATCACGTCGGCCTCGTCGTCGAAGGAGAACAGCGTCGCCACCGGGCCGAAGATCTCCTCGTTGGCGATCGACCACTCGGGGCGAACATGGGTCAGCACGGTCGGCTCGTAGAACGTCCCGCCGAGCGAGTGAGGCCGCCCTCCCGTGCGGACCACTGCCCCGCGGTCGACGGCATCGTCCACCAGGCGGTTGACCTTGGCGAAGGCATCCGGGTTGATGAGCGGACCGATGTCGGTGGCGTCGTCGTCGCCCGGTCCGACCGACAGGGACCGAGCGGCGGCTGCCAGCCGTTCGGCGAACTCGTCGATGATCGTGTTCTGCACGAACACCCGATTGGCACAGATGCAGGTCTGGCCGCCGTTGCGGTATTTGGAGACCATCGTGCCGGCGAGGGCGAGGTCGAGATCTGCATCGTCGAACACGATGAAGGGGGCGTTCCCGCCCAGTTCGAAGCTGCCCTTCTTGATGGTGTCGGCGCTCTGGCGCATGAGCAGGCGGCCCACCTCGGTACTCCCGGTGAACGACACCTTCCTCACCAGCGGATTGGTGGTCAGCTCGTGGCCCACCTCGACCGGGTCGAAGGAGGTGACGACGTTGAAGATCCCGTCCGGCACCCCGGCGCGGCTCGCCAGCTCGGCCAGCGCGAGGCCGGAGAGGGGGGTGTCCTCCGCCGGCTTCACCACCACCGGACATCCGGCGGCGAGGGCGGGAGCCACCTTGCGGGCGATCGTCGAAAACGGGAAGTTCCACGGCGTGATGGCGACCGACACGCCCACGGGTTGCTTGATCACCACCAGGCGCATCGAGGCCACGTGGCTGGGAATGACCTCTCCGTACGCCCGCTTGCCCTCCTCGGCGTACCACTGGACGTAGTCGGCGCCTGAGAGGATCTCTCCCTTCGCCTCTCGCAGAGGCTTGCCCATCTCGGCGGTGACGATCCTCGCCAGGTCGTCTGCGTGGTGGAGAATCAGCCGGTGCAGTTCCAGGAGGACGGCGGCCCGCTCCTTGGCCGTCCGCCCCCTCCATCCCGCCCAGGCGGCGGAGGCCGCCTCGATGGCGGCGACGGCGTCTGCCCGGGTGGCGTCGGCGATGGTCGCGATCCTCGATCCGTCCGAGGGATCGACCACGTCGAACCGCCCGCCTCCCACCGAGGGGCGCCAGCCGCCCCCGATGAACAGCTGGTCGCGCACGAGCGCCGAATCATGCAGGTCGAGCACTGGTCTCTCCTCCTCCCACGATCTCCATCACCGCGGCGATGTCCTCCGGTCCCCACCCGGCCGACCTGGCCCGGCGCATGACGTCCACCGCCCGCTCGGTCACCGGGCCGGGTGGTCGCCGCT
>DATCZS010000093.1:0-3635 GCA_036525795.1 Acidimicrobiia bacterium
CGTCGATATGAGGAACCCCACATGCTGAAGGTCGAGCACCTGACGAAGATCTACGAGGGTGGAGTCATGGCCCTCGACGATGTGAGCTTCGAGGTGCCCGAAGGCCAGTTCCTTGCGATCATCGGGCTTTCGGGCTCGGGAAAGTCCACTCTCCTCCGGTGCATCAACCGGCTGATCGAGCCGACCGACGGCCGCATCACCTGGAACGGGGAGGACATCACCGCGGCGAGCCAGGAGGACCTCCGGCGAATCCGACGACGAATCGGCATGGTGTTCCAGCACTTCAACCTGGTCAATCGGTCCAAGGTGATCACCAACGTGCTGGCAGGGCGACTCGGCTACACCAACCCGGCGCTCAGTGTGGTGAACCGCTTCTCCCGCGCCGATCTCGACAGAGCGATGGCACAACTCGAGCGCGTCGGCCTGGAGAGCAAGGCCACGACCAGGGCAGACGAGCTCTCCGGCGGACAGCAGCAGCGGGTCGGGATTGCCCGCGCCATGATCCAGTCGCCCGAACTCATCCTGGCCGACGAGCCGGTGGCATCGCTCGATCCGGTGCTCGCTCACTCGATCATGCAGTACCTCCAGGCGATCAACCGCGACGACGACGTGACGGTGCTGTGCTCGCTCCACTTCCTCGACCTCGTTCATGCCTATGCCGACCGGGCCATCGCCCTCAACGAGGGAAAGCTCGTCTTCGAAGGTCCCCCCGGGGCGATCGATGACGTGAAGTTCAAGGAGATCTACGGGAAGGATGCCGAACGTGTCGGCTGACGACGAGACCATCCCTCCCTTGCATCCGAAACGGTCGCCGCGCAGGTGGCTGACCATCATCCTGGGGATCGTCATCGCGTTCGTGGTGTACGCATTCACCGTCGAGAAGACAGACGTCGACCTCTCTCAGATCCGAGACGAGACCCGACGCGAGCAGCTGTTCCGCATCCTCCGGGCCCTGGCCAACCCCGATCTCGTGACCTACGACCAGGCGGAGGTGGTGGTCTCGGCAGACGTGTACGTTCCCTGCGGACCGGAGCTCCCCGAGGCCGCACAGAGCGAGCCCTATGTCGTCGTGACCCCCTCGTGCGGGAACCCGGGAGACATCGTGACGATCGAAGGGTTCGGCTTTGTCCCGGGCGTCGCCGCGGGTGTCGACTTCGTCCCCGACTCCGAGTTCGCCGTCACCCTGCAGATGGCCCGATTCGAAACCGACGCCACCGGGCGATTCTCGGTGCAGGCGGAGCTGCCGTCGAGAGAGTCGACGGCCCCCCAACAGGTCCAGGCGACCACGAAGACCCGGGTCGGCACATGGACCGACCGCGTCTCGGTGTGGAGCGACGCCAACGGCAACGGGATCGAAGACGACGGCATCATCTCTTCCGACGGATCGATGGACGTGCTGGTCGTCGTGGGTCGGGTCCAGACGATTGGCTCGATCGCTCTCGTCGACGCCGAGAACGAACTCGTCCAGTTCATGGGGTTCGGCAACGACAGCAGCCCCCGATCGGGGCCGGCGCAAGGAGAGATTCCGTTCGTCGTCGGAGACGATCTCCGCCAGGAGTTCGCAGAGGACATCACCGGCGGAGGAGCGGAGGTGTTCGTTTCTGCGACGGATCTCGGGGCGGACACCCCCACAGCCACGATCACGGGACCCCCGGGCACGGACCTCAGTGAGTGGACCCTGATCGTCTACGACGCCGAAGAGCTGAATCGATTCGGTCGCACCCCCCTCGGCGACCTGTTCGCGATGTCGCCCCGCCTGTCCGACAATGCGCTCGAAACCTGGGACAAGATCATCGAAACGGTGGCGCTCGCCCTTCTCGCAACCACGGTCGGCACGGCGCTCGCCATCCCCCTCAGCTTCCTCTCGGCCCGCAACCTGATGAGGGACATCACGACTCCGGTGGCCAACCTGTCCCTGTACCTCCTGGCACTGCCGGCCGGAGTGGTCATAGGGGCTCTCGCCGGTCGCGCCGCCGGATCGGTCGCAGGCGCCGTCGCGGTGAACGCCTGGGTCGTTGCCCTCGGTGTGGTGGCGCTGCCCATCGTCATCCTGTACGCATTCCGGTGGGCGATTCCCGAGACCGAGGTCCAGCCGCCATCACGCGGACTGCGAGCGGCCCGCTACGGAGTCATCTCGGTCGCGGTCTTCGCCGGGATCGTGACGGTGTTCCTCTTTGCCGACCTGAGCGTCACGATCGGGGGCTTCCTGCGCGACCGGGTCCCGGCCGTCGGGTTCCTCGGCAACTTCATCGCAACCACAGGAGAGATCCTCGAGGCGATTCTGGTGCTGATCTCCGCCGTCCTCGGGGCGGGGGTACTCATGAACCTGGCGGGCCGGCTCGGCTACGCCCTGCGGTCGAAGCTTCCCGGCCAGGTCCTCAAGGTTCTCAACCTGCCTCTCGCCGCCACCGCCGGCGTGGTCTTCGCCCTGCTCCTCGGTCAGGTCGTGGAGTGGTTCTATCAGATCGGCAACCCGACCAGAACGGTCCTGATACCGGGAATCGTCGGTGGTGCGCTCGGTCTCCTCGGTGCCCTCCGGGCCTACTCGCGGGAATCGGTGAACGTGGGACTCACCGTGTACTACCTGTCCAGGACGCTGTTCAACACCCTTCGTTCGATCGAACCGCTCGTGATGGGCATCGTGTTCGTCGTGTGGGTCGGATTCGGCCCATTCGCCGGTTCGCTGGCGCTGGCCCTGCATACGACTGCGGCGCTGGCAAAGCTCTACTCCGAACAGGTCGAGTCCATCGCCGCCGGTCCGATCGAAGCGGTCCGAGCCACCGGAGCAACGCGGCTCCAAACGGTCGTCTATGCCGTGGTCCCCCAGATCGTTCCGCCATACATCTCCTTCACGATGTATCGATGGGACATCAACGTGAGGATGTCCACGATCATCGGATTCGTGGGAGGTGGAGGCATCGGCTTCCTGCTGCAGCAGAACATCAACCTCCTCCAGTATCGGTCGGCCGCTGCGCAGATGCTGGCGATCGCCATCGTGGTTGCGAGCATGGACTACATCTCCGCCCGCCTCCGCGAGCGACTCGTCTGAGTGTCCTGATCGTCCGGTACGAGCGCCGTCGCCGGCGCGCGACGAGGCGGGGCCCGCTTCTCGCACCATCCTTCCTGCCGTAACCTGCTGGGGTGTCCGAGATGCGAGTCGTCAAGCGTCATCTACGGGAAGAACGCGAGCACGATCTTCTCTCCCCTGCAGCCACCAGGGCATCCCAGAGCAGGGGGCGTGTGAGCCCGGAGGAGCCGGACGAGTACCGGACGGCCTTCCAGCGCGACCGCGACCGCATCATCCACTCCAAGGCGTTCCGCCGGCTGAAACACAAGACCCAGGTGTTCCTCAACCCGGAGGGGGACCACTACGTCACCCGCCTCACCCACACCCTCCAGGTGACCCAGGTGGGAAGGGCGATGGCGACGGCCCTCGGCCTCAACGAGGATCTGACCGAGGCGATCTGCCTGGCCCACGACGTGGGGCACTCGCCGTTCGGCCACACCGGCGAAGACGCCCTGTCCACCTTCGTCGAAGGCGAGTGGCTGCACTCGGCCCAGGGCGTCCGCGTGCTCACCATCCTCGATCCGCTCAATCTGACCTGGGAGGTTCTCGACGGCATCCGGGCGCACTC
>DATCZS010000094.1:0-5387 GCA_036525795.1 Acidimicrobiia bacterium
GTGATCGACACGCGATGGTCTCCTTCCGCCCACGTCGTCAAGGACTTCCTGGCCCGCAACCGGATCCCCTACCGGTTCTACGACATCGAACAGGACTCGATGGCGCGGGCCATGGTCGAGGCGGCCGAAACCGAGCTCCCGCTGGTGGTCCTCGATGACGGAAGCCGGATGAACCGGCCGGACATCCACAGCCTGGCAACGGCCGTCGGGCTCCAGACCGAGGCCAAGAATCCCTTCTACGACCTCATCATCGTCGGCGCCGGGCCGGCCGGGCTGGGCGCGGCGGTGTACGGGGCGTCGGAAGGACTCCGCACCGCCCTCATCGAGCGAGCCGCCACAGGCGGGCAGGCGGGAACCAGCTCCCGGATCGAGAACTACCTGGGATTCCCCGCCGGGATCAGCGGGGGTGACCTCGCCACCCGCGCCACGTCCCAGGCCATGAAGTTCGGCGCCGAGATCCTCACCGGACCCGAGGTGGTCGCGGTCGAGGTCACCGACCCGGTGAAGACGGTGGTGCTCTCGGACGGTCAGCGCCTGGGCTGTCACGCCCTCGTCGTGGCCTCCGGGATGACCATCCGCCGCCTGGGGGTGGAGGCGGCCGAACGGTACGTCGGAGCCGGGGTGTACTACGGAGCCGCGCCGTCCGAGGCCGTCACCTATCGGGGAGAACACGTCTTCGTCGTCGGCGGGGCCAACTCGGCGGGCCAGGCGGCGATGATGTTGTCCAAGTACGCCGGCCGCGTGACGATCCTCGTGCGGGGCTCGTCGCTGGAGGCGGCCATGTCTCAATACCTGGTCGATCAGATCCGGGCGACGCCCAACATCGACGTGAAGTTGCGGACCGAGGTGGCAGACGCCGGCGGAGAGGGCCGGCTCGAGTACCTGGTGCTGCGCGACCGGGACTCGGGGGAGGAGGAGCAGGCCGAGGCCTACGGTCTGTTCATCTTCGTCGGCGCCGTCCCTCACTCCGAGTTTCTCGACGGCGTCGTCCTCCGCAGCGCGCGCGGCTTCCTCCTCACAGGACCCGACCTGCGGGTGGACGGCGAGTGGCCGCCGGAGTGGCCTCTGGAGCGCGACCCCCTGCCCATGGAGACGAGCGTCCCCGGCATCTTCGCCGCAGGCGACGTCCGGGAAGGGGTGGTTCGTCGGGTGGCGTCAGCCGTCGGCCAGGGGGCGATCGCAATCGCCCTCGTCCACCAGTACCTCGAGACCGTGTGACGTGAGCGTCTCGCTGCGGGCCGTACCGCTGTTCTCCAAACTCGAGGATGACGACCTCTGCCGGCTGGAAGAGCGATCCGAGGTCGTCCGGCTCGACGCCGGCGAGGAATTGTTCGCCGAAGGCCAGCCGGGTGAGCGGGCCTTCGTCATCCACACCGGCGAGATCGAGATCGTCAAACGAACCGGAGACCGGGAAGTCCTCCTGGCGGTTCGCAAGCCGGGCGAAGTGATCGGCGAAATGGCCCTCCTCCAGGATGCGCCCCGGTCCGCAACGGCCAGGGCCCGGGTCGACGCCGAGCTGATCGCCATCCCCAAGGCCGAGATCGACGCTCTCATGGAGTCGAGCATCGGGGCGGTACAGGCGCTGTTCCGGGTTCTGCTCGACCGGTGGCAGCAGACCCAGGCGCTGCTCACCCAGAACGAGCGGATGGCTCAGCTCGGCACGCTCACCGCCGGGCTCGCCCACGAACTCAACAACCCCGCGGCAGCGGTCAACCGGGCCGCAGGACAACTGCGCGACTCGGTGGCCGAACTGGTCTCGGCCGAACGGGCGCTGGCGACCGGACTCGATCCCGGCCGCCAGGGGGGAATCGAAGAACTCCGATCCCGGCTCGAGTCGCGGGAACCGCCGGCGGCGCTCGACGCCATCACCAGATCCGACCTGGAGGCCGAGGTCGAGGACACGCTCATGGACGCCGGTTTCGACGACGCCTGGAAGATGGCTCCAGCCATCGTCGAGGGCGGTCTCGTCGACGCAATGGGCGAGATCGTCGAAGTGGCGGGCGAAGAAGCCGGCCGCCTGCTCGAGGCGATCCGCACCGCCCACGAGGTGGGATCGCTCCTCCATGAGGTGGAGGAGGGGACGCGCCGGCTGTCTGCCATCGTTCGCGCCCTCAAGTCGTACTCATACCTGGACCAGGCGCCGGTGCAGGAGGTCGACCTGACGACCGGCATCGAGGACACCCTGCTGATCCTGAAGTCCAAGCTGTCGGACATCGAGGTGCGCCGCGAGTACGCCGACGACCTGCCGACCATCCAGGCCTACGGGGCAGAGCTCAACCAGGTGTGGACCAACCTCTTGGACAACGCGGCTGACGCCGTCCACCAGTCGGGCCGATCGGACGGGGTGATCGTGGTGCGGGCATTCCCGGCGGACGGTCAGGTGACGGTCGAGGTGGAGGACAACGGTTCCGGGATCGCCCCCGAGTCGATTCACCGCGTGTTCGACTCGTTCTTCACCACGAAACCGCCGGGTTCGGGCACCGGGTTGGGCCTGAACATCTCCTACGCCGTCGTTGTGCACAAGCATCGCGGCGACATCACTGTCGCGTCCGAGCCGGGTAAGACGGTCTTTCGCGTGGAGCTGCCGCGGGTGGTGCCCGCCTGAGGCAGGGTCCGGGCTTCCCTCCGTGACCCGGCAGAGCGCTCAGCCCACGGGGTGAAGGGCAGCCAGGTCGGCGAGGATGGCTCGTGCCCACCGGTGGACCTGTTCGGGGTCACGCCAATCTCCGGCGTTGGTCTTGGCCATCGACGACGCCGGGAAGCCCTGGGCATCCGGGGGCATCCGCCCGCCGAATGTCATGTGGCTCCGTCCGTCGACGGTGGCCATCAGCTTGGCAACCTGGGAGGTGGGAGGAATGAGATCCCGGGCAGCGCTGTCGTCGAGGGGTCCGCTCGAGAAGAAGTACGCCGGCATGGGCTTGAGGATCGACGCATGCCGCTTTACGAATCGCCTGGCGTCCTTGTGCCACCTGTTCGAGTAGAGCGCTCCGCCCACGACGACGGCGTCGAACTCCGACAGGTCATCCATCGGGCCGGCCGGCCGCGCTTCGGCGTAGTGGCCCTCCGCGATCACGCCGTCCACCAGCATCCGGGCCAGTCCGGCGGTCCCGCCCATCTTGGATCCATATGTCACGAGGATGCGCATCCGCTCACTCCTGCTCGCGCAGTCCTCATCGTCCAGACCTTCGGTGGATCGGAGTAGAGGCGATCGCCACGACCGCAGGCCGAAGTGGGTCACCCCGGTCCGCCGGCACCGCCGGCGTCAGTACTCGAATGGAACCAACACGCCGTCGTGGCGGATCAGCATCACCGGCTGTGCCTCCCACTCGGCGACGTCACCCCCCATGCCGGGCGAATCCGCCGGCATTCCGGGGAGCGCCAGGCCGACGGCGTCCGGGCGGCTGTCGAGGAGCTGGCGAATCGCCCCCACCGGCACATGGCCTTCCACCACATACCCTTCGACCAGGGCCGTGTGACACGAGCCCGCCTCGACGGGGACACCGTTCGCAACTTTGAAATCCTGCAGCAGGGGATCCTCGGTGAGATCCACTTCTGCTCCATGCTCTTGTAGGTACCCGACCCACTGGTGACAGCAGCCTCAGCCAGGCGCCTGGTGAACCTCGAACGAGACACCGGACAGGTCGGGAGCGGCGATGGTGGTGAGCGCCGGGGTGGGTTGCGCGCAACCCGCCAGGCCGACGACCAGCAGCGCCAACAGGGATCGAAACTTCACACGCATCATGCCTCCAATGGGCCAATGATCGGCTACCGGCCTGGCCTTCCGGCAGGGCCGGAAGACACTACCCGCGGACAATCCGACCCGGGCCGCCAGAGGCTCCCCGGGTGCGGCATCGGGACACCCAGGCGGGCGGTGTCGGCAGCCGCGGTGGCGCGGGCATCGGGCCACCCACGACGCCGGGCGGTCGGAGCCGAGACGCCCACCTCGATTCGATCCGGACCTCTCGACGCACGTCGTTCCGGCAGATGACTACCTTGCTTCCATGCAACACACACCGAGCGAACACACCGGATGGGACCCGTCCGGCAACGAACACTTCACCGGCGAGGTCTGGAACGCCCGTCTCGAGGAAGGTCATGAAGGGATCACCCTCCTCGGCGTGCAGTTTGCCCCCGGCGCCAGGAGCCACTGGCACAGCCACCCGGGCGGCCAGACGCTGTATGTGATCTCAGGAGCAGGGCTCGTCCAGACAGAGGACGGGACCACCAAGGAGATCTCCGCCGGCGACACCGTCCACGCCCCGCCGGGCGAAGTCCACTGGCACGGCGCCAAGCCCGACTCGCCGCTGATGCACCTCGCCCTCAATGTGCGTGGCGCCACCGAATGGCGCGACGAGGTCTCGGACTCCGACTACAACCGCCGGTAGCCGACGGTTGAGCGTCAGGTGGCGCTCATGCCGCCGTCGGCGAAGAGGGTGATGCCGGTGATCCAGCGGGCCTGGCGGGAGGCGAGGAACAGCACCGGTCCCACCGTGACGTCGGCCGGGGTCAGCGAGCCCTGCGGTATGCGTTCGGCGAACGACGCCACCAGCGCCGGGTCCGAAAAGGCCGGCGCCATCAGCTCGGTGTCGGTGGGGCCGGGAGCCACCGCGTTCACGGTGACGCCGGTCTTGGCCCACTCGACCGCAAGGGTCTTCGTCATCGAGATCACGGCCGCCTTCGACGCGTTGTAGGCGAGCTGGAGAGGAGAGCCGCGCATCCCGGCGTTCGAGGCGTAGTTGATGATCCGCCCGCTCCCCCGCTCGACCATGTGGCGGCCGGCCGCCCGGGAGAACAGCCACGTCCCCCTCACGTTGACCGCCATCGTCCGATCGAACTCCTCGGGGGTCAGCTCGAGCGCCCGCACGCGGATGTACACGGCCGCGGTGTTCACCACCACATCGATCTTGCCGTGTCGGGTCACGGCCTCGTCCACGAAGCGATCGACGGCGGCGGCGTCACGGGCGTCGACCTCGACTCCGACCGCGCCCACCGCAGCGGCCACGGCATCGGCCCGCTCGCCGTCCACGTCGGTGGCGATCACGTTCGCACCGCATCGGGCGAACCCTGACACGATCTCCTGACCGATCCCGCCACAGCCGTTGACGACCACCACCTGTCCGCTGAAGTCGAACCACGTTGCCGAATCCACTGCACCTCCCGCCGGGTCGCGGGACGAAGGCTACGCGTCGATGCTCCTGGGCGCTCAGCCCCAGAGCACTCGCGGATTCAGGATTCCCCCGGGGTCGAGGGCGTCTTTCAGGCGGCGGGCGGTTTCGACGATGGCCGGATCGGTCGAGCGGCGCCACCATCCGGCCTTGGCAACACCGATGCCGTGTTCGCTGGCGACCACGCCGCCCATCCCGGTGACGAGTTCGAGCACGCGATCG
>DATCZS010000095.1:0-3975 GCA_036525795.1 Acidimicrobiia bacterium
CGGCCCTACGGGCCACCTCCCCCAAGAGGGGAGGAAACAGAGCCACCCCAAGAGGGGAGGAAACCAAAGAGCCCCCTCCGGCCCTACGGGCCACCTCCCCCAAGAGGTGAGGAAACAGATCCACCCCAAGAGGAGAGGAAACAGAGCCACCCCGAGGGGGGAGGGAACAAGAGCCCCTACCCCGTGGAAACAGGGCCCTTCGGCAATTTGCACTATCCGGGTAGTGGAAATACGTTGCCCGGGAAAGATCACCTTCCGGAGAGGCCATGTACCGCACCACCTCGATCGCCGTCCTGATCGTTGCGTTGCTGCTCGCCGCCTGCGGCGGATCCGCCGGCGAAGAGGGACCGCTCGTCGTGTATTCGGGACGGTCCGAAGACCTGGTGGCCTCCCTGATCGAACGGTTCGAAACCGAGACCGGCGTCGAGGTGGAGGTCCGCTACGGCGACTCGACCGAACTGGCGGCCACCCTGCTGGCCGAAGGCGCCGCCACCGACGTGGACGTGTTCTTCGCCCAGGATCCGGCGTCGCTCGGAGCCACCTCGAGCCTGCTCACCCGGCTCCCCGACGAAGTGCTCGAGGCGGTGCCCGCCCGGTTCCGCGACTCGTCCGGGCGCTGGGTCGGCACCTCCGGACGGGTGAGGGTGCTGGTCTACGACTCCGAGCGCGTCGACCCGGGCGACCTGCCCTCATCGATCGACCAGCTGGCCGACCCCCGGTGGGCGGGACAGCTCGCCATCGCCCCCACCAACGGCTCGTTCCTGGCCTTCGTGGCCGCCATGATCCTCGATCGGGGCGAGGACGCCACGCTGGAATGGCTGGAGGCGATCGCCGCCAACGAGCCGGTCGACTTCCCCGGCAACAGCCCGATCGTGGCGGCGGCAGACGCCGGTGAGATCTCGATCGGCCTGGTCAACCACTACTACCTGCTGCGGCTTCAGGCCGAGGGTGGCGGATCGAGGGCGGCGAACCACTTCCTGGCACCGGGGGACGTGGGCGGCCTGGTGATGCCGGCGGGAGCCGGGATCGTCGCCGGCTCCGATCATCCCGAGTCGGCCCGCCGCTTCGTCGAGTTCCTGTTGACCGAGGAGAGCCAGCGGTACTTCGCCGAGGAGACCTTCGAGTATCCGCTCGTGCCCGGGGTGGAGCCTTTCGAAGGACTCCCCGCCATCGACGCCGTGGTCGGCCCCGACATCGACCTCTCGCGGCTGGCAGAGGCGCTCGACACCGCCACCGATCTGGTGACCCGGGCCGGGCTGCTCTGACCGAGGTGGCCACCGTCACCCCCCTCCCCGAGACGCCGGCGCCCCGCCGGACCGGCATCGGAAGGTGGTGGCTGGCTCTGGCCGCCCTCGGATTGCTGCCCTCCCTCATCCCGCTGGCATCGCTGGTCATCGCCACCATCCGCGACGGGGCGGTGGCCACCGTTCCGGGCAGCCGGCTCGCCCAGCTGATGGTGAACACCCTGGCACTGGCAGTGACGGTGACGGCCACCGCCACTGCACTCGGTACCGCCACCGCCTGGCTGGTCACCCGCACGACCGTCCCGATGAGACGAGTGTGGACGATCCTCGTCGCCCTCCCGCTGGTCATGCCGTCCTACGTGGTTGCGCTCACCCTGCTGGGAGCGACGGGACCCACCGGAGTGCTGAGCGAGCTGGTGGGCCGAATGGGGCTGGGGCCGATCCCGGTTCCCGACGGGTTCTTCGGATCGTGGCTGGCGTTGACGGTGTTCGCCGTGCCGTATGTCCATCTGGCCGCCGTCCCCGCCATCCGCGCCATCGACCCGGCGCTGGAGGAGGCCTCGAGGTCACTGGGCGTGTCGCGGTGGCATACCTTCCGGAAGGTCACCCTCCCGATGCTTCGCCCCGCCACCACGGCATCCGCCCTCCTCGTGTCGCTGTACACGATCTCGGACTTCGGGGTGGTGTCGCTTCTCCGCTACGACACGTTCACACGAGCCATCTACGCCCAGTACCAGGGCAGGCTGGACAGGCGGCCCGCCCTCACGCTGGCGCTGGTGCTGATCGTCGTGGCGGTGGCGGTCGTCTGGTTCGAGCGGCGCACCCGCCGTCATGCCCGGTACGAGGGAGCCCCCTCGGCCCGGCCGGTACCGATCGACCTCGGGCGAGGATGGACGGTGACGGCGGTCGGATTCCTGACAGGCCTGACGACGGTGTCGATCGCGCTCCCTTCGATCGTTCTCTTCACCTGGCTGGCGCGAGGGGCGACGGCGGGCCAGTCCATCGGAGCCCCGGTGGCGGAGACCCTCCGGTCGCTCGTGGTCTCGGTGGCGGCGGCAGTGGTCGCTGCGCTCGTGTCGATCCCGGTGGCGATGGTCACGGTTCGCGGCAGGCAACGGGCGGCCGCGGCGGCCGAGACCGTCACCTGGATGTCCTACGCCCTCCCCCACATCGCCATGGGCCTGGCCATGGTGACCTTCGCCCTCCGGGTGGTCCCCGGGCTGTACCAGACAACGTTCCTGCTGGTCGTCGCCTACGTGGCGATGTTCCTCCCCCAGACGGTCGCCACGTCGTCCGATTCCCTTCGCCGGATCAGGCCGAGCCTGGAGGAAGCCAGCCGATCGCTTGGCCGTTCGGCCATCGAGACCACCGTGCGCATCACCCTGCCCCTCATGCGACGCGGCCTGCTGGCCGGGGCGGCGCTGGTGTTCCTCACCACCATGAAGGAACTCCCGGCGACCCTGCTCCTCCGGCCGAACGAGTTCGAGACCCTGGCGATCCGCATATGGGCTGCGACAGGGGAAGGCTTCTACACTCGGGCGAGCGCGGCCGCCCTGATCCTGCTGGCCGTGTCCGCAATCCCTCTGGCGTTGGTGACGATCCGTGACCTCGACCGCTGAACACCTCGCAATCCGGGCCCGCTCGCTGTACAGGCGGTTCGACGACGCCGTCGCCCTCGACGACTTCAGTCTCGACGTGTGGAGCGGCGGACTGCTCACGCTGGTGGGACCGTCGGGATGCGGCAAGACCACCGCACTTCGTGTCATCGCCGGATTCGAACAGCCCGAGTCCGGGACCGTCGACATCCGGGGGCGCACCGTGGTGGGAGGCTCTACGACGGTTCCCCCCGAACGGCGGAACGTCGGAATGGTGTTCCAGGACTATGCGCTGTTCCCCCATCTGACCGTCGCCCACAACGTGGGGTACGGGTTGGGGGGCCGCGACCGGGATGCACGGCGCAGGGTGAGCGAGGTGCTCGAGATGGTCGGCCTGAGCGGACTGGAGAAGCGTCTGCCGGCGGAACTGTCGGGCGGCCAGCAGCAGCGGGTGGCGCTTGCCAGGGCGCTCGCCCCCAACCCTGACGTGATCCTGTTGGACGAGCCGTTCTCCAACCTCGACGCGTCGCTGCGCGACCGCGTGCGCACCGACCTTCGCCACATCCTGCGCGAAGCGAGGACGACGGCGGTGTTCGTCACACACGACCAGGAGGAGGCGCTCTCGATCTCCGACATGGTGGCGGTGATGCGCGCCGGCCGGATCGTGCAGGCCGCCCCACCCGACCAGGTGTACCGGTACCCGGCCGACGCATGGGTGGCCGGATTCCTCGGAGACGCCGACTTCGTTCCGGGTCATGCCGCGAACGGTCGCGTCGACACGCCGTTTGGGTCGTTCGCCACGCCCCTCACCGGACCGGTGACCGTGATGGTCAGGCCCGAAGAAGTGCAGATCGTGCCGGACCACGACGGGGACTGTGTGGTGACCGACCGGGTCTTCTACGGCCACGATCAACTCGTGACGGTCGCCCTCCCCGGAGACACGATGCTGCGATCCCGGATCGGGCCGACGCCGTCGATCGAGCCGGGGGAACGGGTGTGGGTGAAGGTGGAAGCCGCCACCGCCTACCCGAGGTGACCATCGCCGGGCACAGCACCGATCGATCTGGCTAGCGTTCCGGTGTCGATGGACATCTACCTCGCCGTCATCGCCGCAGTTGCCTCGAGCGTCTTCACCC
>DATCZS010000096.1:0-47000 GCA_036525795.1 Acidimicrobiia bacterium
ACCGCCATCGCCCCGTAGCGACCACGGATCGGAGCACGATGCCCCCGTCGGGAGGTACGAACCTGGCACGCCGCCGACCCGATAGCCTCTGGAGTATGAGTCGGGTGCCGAGGGTGGCGGTGTCAGGGGTTGTGGCCTTGCTTCTCGGCGCCTGCGGTCCCACCGCAGACGAACCCGCGACCACCGTCCCGCCCGCGTCCACCACCTCCGACACCCAGGTGCTGGATCCCGGCGTCGCAGAGACCTTCGAGATCGGCCGGGCCGTCACCCACCCCAACGGCACGCAGCTTCGTTTCGAGCGGATCCAGTACTTCGACAACGCCACCGTGGTCGAGTTGGGGATCTCGAACGGGTCGCGATTCGAGATCGACCTGGTCAGGGGCGACACCCAGTTGATCTCCGCGGCGGGGGAGACGGCAGGGCTGCTCGAGCAACTCCCCGTGACGTCGATGGGTTCGGGCGATGACGTCACGCTCAGCGCGGTGTTCGGCCCGCTCACCGACCGGGGGTCGGTCTCGCTGGTGTTCAATCAGGGCGGCGGAGCATCTCCCAAGGGGTCGACCACCACGGCTCCCAGCTTCACCGTGGGACCCGTGGCCCTCGACCCGGCGGCGACGCGGCCGTCGCTTCCGTCACCGGCGCCCCTCGACAGGTTGGTGATCGCCGAGAACGGGGTCGAACTGCGGCTCGACGGGATCGTCTTCACCCAGACCCGGATCGGCGTCTCGGTGTCGATCCAGAACCGTTCCTCGGTGGACGCCTCGATCTCGCCCACGGCGGTCCCGTCGTTCCTGGTGGACGATCTGGGCAACCCCTACTTCCTGGTGATGCCGGAAGGGGAAGGGTTCATCTCGGTGCCGGCGGGAGAGGCCCGGCGCGGGGTGCTTTCGTTCGCCGGTCGGATCGACCCGGGTGCCACCTCGCTGACGCTGGGGGTCAACGACGACCGGACCGACCGTCGCTACGCCCAGTATCCGCGGTTCGCGCTGGCGGGCATCCCGGTCACCGGAGACGACGTCGCGGCGGCGCCTCCCCCCGGGCCGATATCCCCGGGAGACGAGCAGACCCATCCGTCTGGCGTGAGCCTGCGGATCGACGCGATCAGATTCGGGGAAGGGTCGGTGGAGGTGGACGTGATCATCGTCAACCCTCGGAACGAGCCGATCGCCGTCGCGGGGGCGCCGGCGTTCCTGGTGGACGATTCCGGTGTCCGGCTGTCGCTGCAGACGCCGCCTCAGAATCCGAGCCTCGTGGTCGAGGAGAACAGCGAGGTGGAGGCGACGCTCGGCTTCCGCGGTCAGCTCGCCGTCGATGCCGGGCAGGTCTCATTCGTCTTCAACGAGGGAGAGCCCGGGGACGACGCCGAGTCGACGTCGCCGTCGTTCACGTTCGGTCCCTACCCGCTCGTGCGGACCGACCCCGGGCCGGTCGAGCTCGAGGCATCGGTGTTCGTGGTCGAGGCGAGGAGCGTGCTCGTCTCGGCCGAGCTCACCGTCGTGGAGACCCAGATCCAGGCGGTGGCCTCCATCCTGCGCCAGTTCGATGCCACCCCGGTCGATGGCGGGTTCCGGCTGACGCTCCCGGACGACATCCTCTTCGACTTCGGATCGTCGGGGTTGCGCGACGACGCCCTCCAGTCGCTGGCCCTCATCCGCGACGTCCTGGACTACTTCGAGGGGGACGAGGTGGTGGTGGTCGGACACACCGACTCGATCGGATCCGCGTCGTCCAATCAGGCGCTGTCGGTCGCTCGGGCGAGCAGCGTCGTGGACGCCCTCGCCCGGGAGCTGGGAATCGGTGAGGAGCGGCTCACCGCAGAGGGGCGGGGAGCGTCCGAGCCGGTGGCGCCGAATGTCAATCCGGACGGCAGCGACAACCCGGAGGGTCGTCAGCTCAACCGGCGCGTCGAGATCTTCGTCCTCACCGATCGGCCGCTCCCCCGGGGATGAGCGTCAGCGCTGACGCCGGTCGCGGCCGGGGACGTCGGGGAGCATCTGGGAGCGCAGCACGATCTCTCTTCGGTGGGCCTGATGTGCCGCCTCCACCGCCCGTATGGCCTCGGCCCTGGTGCGGGTCAACTCCTCCTGGAGCGCCTCCACCTTGCCTTCGAGGCGTTCGATCTTCGACTGAAGCGCCATGACCCGCTTGACGCCCGCCAGGTTCAATCCCTGTTCGGTGAGGTCCTGGATCAGGTTGAGGAGGTCGATGTCGGCCTGGGAGTAGCGGCGGGTTCCTCCGGGGGTGCGGTACGGTTCGATCAATCCCTTGCGCTCATAGATACGCAGCGTCTGCGGATGCATGCCCGCCAGCTCGGCCGCCACCGAGATCACGAACACCGCTCGTCCTCGCTCGCGGTCCTTCACGTCAGGTCACCTCCTGTGCAGATGATGATGCCCCGAGATGCGATCGGATGTCCTCGGGCTCGTAGGTTCGGAGTTGTTCGAGCAGTTTCTTCTCGTCGCGCGACACCCGCTTCGGGACCAGCACCTCGATCCGGACGAGGAGGTCGCCCACCCTTCCCTTGGCCGGTTGGACGCCTTTGCCCCTCACCCTGAACGTGCGTCCGCTCTGGGTTCCCGCCGGGACCCGCAGGGTGACATGGTCGTCGAGAGTGGGGACCTCCACCTTGGTGCCGAGAGCTGCTTCGGTGTAGGTGATGGGCACGGTCAGCGTGAGGTCGTTGCCTTTCCGCCCGAACAGCGGGTGGGCGGAAACGTGGACCTGCACGATGAGATCGCCGGGTGGCCCGCCCCCCGGTCCCGGGGCCCCCTTCCCGGAGAGACGGATGGTGGCGCCGTCGCGGATGCCGGCGGGAATCTTCACCTTGATCGTTCTCGTCCGTACTTCCGTCCCCCGTCCGCGGCATGTGGTGCAGGGACTGTCGATCAGCTTGCCGGCCCCCCGGCACTGGGGGCACGTCTGGGGGAAGGCGAAGAGACCCTGGCTCTGGGCCACCTGGCCCGCTCCTTTGCAGGTGGGGCAGGAGTGGGCGACGGTGCCCGGTTCGGCGCCGGTGCCGCGGCAGCGACTGCAGATCGTCTCGCCCCGGACCGAGACCGAGGTGGTGACACCCCCGACGGCGTCTTCGAAGGACAGATGGAGCTCGGCGGTGGCGTCTGCTCCTCTTCGGGCACCGCCGCCTCTCGATCCTCCGAACCCACCGAACAGGTCGCCGAGGCCACCCGCTCCTCCGAACAGGTCACCGAGGTCCTCCATGCGGATCCGCTGTCCGCCGGCGGCAAACGGGCCGGCGCCCGCGAACCCGCCGAAGCCTCCGGCACCGAGGCGGCGCACCTCGTCGTATTCGGCTCGCTTCTCCGGGTCCGAGAGGATGGAGTTGGCCTCCGACACGTCTTTGAAACGGTCTTCTGCCGTGGCGTCGTTGGGGTTGGCGTCTGGATGGAGCTTCTGGGCGAGTTTGCGATAGGCGCGTTTGATCTCGTCCTGCGTGGCCGATTTCGTGACCCCGAGGATCGCGTAGAAGTCCTTCTCGAGCCACTCTCGATTCACTCGGCCTCCAGCGCCACCAGCGTCGCCCTGATCACCCTTCCATGCAGTCGGTACCCCCGGCGGAGCTCCTGGGAGACGACCAGTCGATCACCGTCGCCCGACGACATCACCGCCTCATGCAGCTCCGGATCGAAGGGCTCGCCCACGGCGAAGATCACCTCGAGGCCCTCTTTGGTCAGGACGTCGAGCAGCTGGGCGTGGGTCCCGCGCATCCCGCCGAGCAGCTTCTCCTCGGTCTCGGTGTCGGCCTCGATCGACAGCGCGGCGTCGAAGCTGTCGAGAACCGGGAGGACCGCCTTCACCACCCTCTCGGACGCCCGATCCACCAGTAGTTGCTGTTCCCGGGTCACCCGTTTGCGGAAGTTCTCGAAGTCGGCGGCCACCCGCCTCAGGTCGTCGAGATACGAGCTCGCGTCATTGCGCGCCTCGTCGAGCGCCCGCAACAGCGCGTCGCGCGCCTCGGCGGGATCCTCCGGAAGGCTCAGCCCGAGGGACGCGGGATCCGGCGTGCCCGACTCGTCTTCGGTGTGAACCATCGCGGCCTCGCCCGTATCGACCGTCGGCCCGCTCTCGACGTCCTCGACGGGGATGTCAGTCATGGCGATGCTCACGGGAGGGGGGATGACACGACATCAGTCCTCGTCGCCTTCGTCGACGATCTCGGCGTCGACCACGTCGTCGTCGTCTTCCTCGCCCCCGCCGGCCGCCTGGGCCTGCTCGGAGGCGGCGGCATACAGTCGCTCCGCCATGGCCTGGCTGGCGGTGATCAACGCCTCCATCTTCTCGCGGACGGCACCCTGGTCTGCCTCGGCGTCCTCGAGGGCCGCCCGCAGCTCGGCATTCGCCGCCTCGACCGAAGACTTCTCTTCCTCGGTCATCTGGTCGCCCTGCTCCTTGAGCAGCTTGTCGGTCTGGTGGACCAGCTGATCGGCCTGATTGCGGGTTTCGACCGCCTCGCGGCGCTTGCGGTCCTCGTCGGCGTACGACTCGGCGTCTTTCACCATGCGGTCGATCTCGTCATGGGCGAGGGACGTGCCCCCGGTGATGGTCATGGCCTGCTCTTTGGACGTGGCGCGGTCCTTGGCGGTGACGTTGACGATGCCGTTGGCGTCGATGTCGAAGGTGACCTCGATCTGGGGGATGCCCATCGGAGCGGGAGGGATTCCGGTCAGCCGGAACTTGCCCAGGCTCTTGTTGTCAACGGCCATGGCCCGCTCGCCCTGGAGGACGTGGATCTCGACCTCGGGCTGGTTGTCGTCTGCGGTGGTGAAGGTCTCGGATCGGCGCGTCGGGATCGTGGTGTTCCGCTCGATCATCTTCGTCATGACTCCACCCTTGGTCTCGATGCCCAGGGTGAGCGGGGTGACGTCGAGCAGCAGGATGTCCTTCACGTCGCCTTTGAGGACGCCGGCCTGGATGGCGGCACCTGCCGCCACCACCTCATCGGGGTTGACACCCTTGTGAAGCTCCTGTCCGGTGAGGGACTTGACCAGTTCCTGAACCGCCGGCATGCGGGTCGAGCCGCCCACCATGACCACGTGGTCGATGGCCGACACGGCGATCCCGGCGTCCTTGATCGCCTGTTGGAACGGGCCCTTCACCCGGTGCAGGAGATCCTCGGTGATCTTCTGGAACTCCGAGCGCGTCAGCTTCACCTGGAGGTGGAGCGGACCCTCGGCGGTGGCGGTGATGAACGGGAGGTTGACCTCGGTCTCGGGGACCGACGACAGCTCGATCTTGGCCTTCTCGGCGGCCTCCTTCAGCCGCTGGGACGCCATCCGGTCCTTGGCCAGGTCGACGCCGTGGTCGTTCTTGAAGCCGGTGATGAGCCAGTCGATGATGGCGTCGTCCCAGTCGTCGCCGCCCAGGCGGGTGTCTCCGGACGTCGCCTTCACCTCGAACACGCCGTCGCCGATCTCCAGGACCGAGACGTCGAAGGTTCCTCCACCCAGGTCGAACACGAGGATGGTGTGGTCCTCGGACTCCTTGTCGAGACCGTAGGCCAGCGAGGCGGCGGTTGGCTCGTTGATGATTCGCAGCACGTTGAGCCCGGCGATCTGTCCCGCCTCTTTGGTGGCCTGGCGCTGGGCGTCGTTGAAGTAGGCGGGGACGGTGATGACCGCGTCGGTGATGGTGTCACCGAGGAAGGCCTCGGCGTCGCGCTTGAGCTTCATGAGGATGCGCGCCGAGATCTCCTGCGGGGTGTAGTCCTTGCCGTCGATCGTCTGTTTCCAGTCGGTCCCCATGTGGCGCTTGACCGAGCGGATCGTGCGGTCGGGATTGGTGATCGCCTGGCGCTTGGCGACCTCGCCGACCAACACCTCGGCGTCTTTGAAGGCGACGACCGATGGGGTGGTGCGTCCGCCTTCGGCGTTGGCGATGATGGTGGGATCCCCACCGTCGAGGGTGGCGATCACCGAGTTGGTGGTTCCGAGGTCGATGCCGACTACGCGGGCCATGTGGGCTCCTCCAGGAGGTTCAGTGTGTGTGGTGGACACCACCTACCCTACTCGAATGTAAGCCCTACGGCTAGCAGAACTTGAGCGTGCTCGTATCAGATTTGCGTTCGCGGCGGCCCCCCGACCGGGGGATTCATCGTCGCCGGCGCGACCGGTCGGATGGGCCGGACGTCGTCGTTGGGAGACGCCTCGCCGGGCGGGGCCTGCCCCCGCAGCCGGTGATCCCTCGTCGTCGGGGCCGGCGCCACCCGACGGTGGGAGCGGCGGCGGAGACAGGAGAGGATGGCTGGGGTAGCCTTGGCCCTCCAGGAGCACCGCCGACATGACCAGCCCAACCGCCCAAGGCGACGTGGAGACGCCCCACACCCCGACACCCGAGGAGCGCCGTGCGCGGCGCCGGGGCAGCATGTTCGGGGCGATCGCCGGCACGGCCGCCGCCGTGTTCGCGGTGGCATTCGTCGGACTGACGTTGTGGTCGCCCGACGGGAGCGTGGTTCTGATCGAACTCGAGGGCACCGATGCCGCCCCCGACGCCTCCGGTCGGGCGGTGCTGACCGCCACCGGGTCGGGGACATCGGTCGAGCTCGACATCCGCGATCTGCCCCCGGCGCCGGCCGGTTCGTACTACCAGGCATGGCTGCACGGAACCCCGGGGGCCGTCTCGATCGGGACGTTCCACCTGCGGGACGGTTCCGACGGGATCAGCCTGTGGTCGGGTGTGGGCGCCGACGCGTATCCGGTGGTGATGGTGACCGTGCAGAGCGAGGGGAGCGCGATCGCTCCCGGCCAACTGGTTCTGGTGGGGCGGACCGGCGGCTGAGGCTCAGGACGGGGCCGCGTCGAACAGTCCGAGGATCCGCCAACCGCGGTCGGGGAAGCCGGATGCATCGGCGGTGCGCGCCGAGGCGGCGTTGGTGGGGGAGTGCAGGTAGGTCGGAATCGCTCCGGACTCCAGCACACGGTGAGCCGCCTGGGCCACCAGACGCCTCGCCCATCCCTTTCCCCTGTGACCCGGTTCGGTGACCACGGCCAGTTCGTGTCCCCACGCGTTGTGCACTTTGCGTCCCACGCCTGCAGCCACCCCATCGCCGGTGAACGCCACGAGGACGTCTGCGTTGAACGGCTGAAGCCAGCTCGGAATGCGCGGATCGTGGGGCGGCACCCAGGTGCCAGGGTGGTCGGTCGGGGCAGGGTCGTCGCTCCAGCGGAACACCCCGCTGACGAAGCGCCAGCCGTCGAGGCCGAGGGCCCCCGCCAGACCGGCGGCGATCGTTTCGACGTCATCGCCCAGGGCCTGCACGGCTCCGACCGTCGAGGGCGGCACGGAGAGAACGGTTCCCTCCGGCGTCTGGATCCCGGCAACCGGCCTCGCCCGTCCGTTCCAGCCCGGCTGTTCCCGGCGCACGGACCCCACGATGGTCACCTTCCCCCGAGCCGGGGGCCACGATCCCAGCCAGTCCTCGAGATGGCGGAAGAGGCGGTCATCCTGTTGCACAGGCCCAGTGTGGCCGCGTTTCGCCCGACTGTCGCCGACGAACACGAGGGAACATTCATCGTTCCGGGCGTCTCCTTGCACAGCGGGGGCTTCCGGCCCTTGGATCACTCGGATCGCCCCGGTATCGCGGGAGGCAGAGAGCAATCCAGGAGCAGGATGATCACCGCGCTCGCCGCCTCGGAGGACCTCGACCTCCATCACATCGCCCGCGTCCAGTACGACAGGGCGGTGCCGTTCGCTGAGGAACTGGCGGGGTGGCGGGGCATCGCCCAGTGGCTGTTCGAGCCCGAGCGGATCGTCGAGGTCGTGTTGCCCGTCGAGATGGACGACGGGTACGTCCACATCTTTCGCGGGTACCGGGTGCTGCACTCGGACGTCCGCGGCCCGGGGAAGGGCGGCATCCGCTTCCATCCCTCCACCGGCCGATCCGAGGTGGAGGCGCTCGCCACCTGGATGACGTGGAAGTGCGCCCTGGTGGACGTTCCCTTCGGCGGGGCCAAGGGCGGCGTGGATTGCGACCCGCGGGAGATGTCGATACGGGAGAAGGAGCGACTGACCCGTCGTTTCACGGTGGCGCTCGGAGACCTGATCGGCCCCCACACCGACATCCCGGCTCCCGATCTCTATACCGACGCCCAGACGATGTCGTGGATCTACGACACGTTCTCGGTGATGCATCCCGGCCAGTCGAATCTGCCGGTGGTCACCGGCAAGCCGGTGTCGCTCGGCGGCCTTCCGGCTCGCGCCGGTGCCACCGCCCAGGGGGCGTTCTTCGTCGCCGAGCACTTCCTGGAGTTGGGCGGCGCTCCCGGACTCGAGATCTCGGGTGCCCGGGTGGTGATCCAGGGATTCGGGGCGGCGGGTCGCCATGCGGCCCATCTGTTCCACGAGGCGGGCTCGGTGATCGTCGGCGTGTCCGACTCCCAAGGAGGGGTCTACTCCGAGACGGGACTCGATCCGATCCGCCTCGGACGCCACAAGGACGCCACGGGAACGGTATTGGGGTTCGACGACACCGTCGAGGTCACGTCGACCGGTGTCCTCGAGGCCCCCTGCGACATCCTCATCCCTGCCGCCATCGAGAACCAGATCACCCGGGAGAACGCCGAGCACGTCACCGCTCGGGTGGTGGTGGAGGCGGCCAACGGACCCGTCACGCCGGGGGCGGACGACATTCTGGTGGGCCGGGGGGTCAAGGTGATTCCCGACATCCTGGCCAATGCCGGCGGCGTCGTCGTCAGCTATTTCGAGTGGGCCCAGAACATCGAGAACCAGCGGTGGGAAGACACCAAGGTCAACGATCAGCTCAGGCGGAAGATGCGCCGGGCAACCGAGGTGGTGCTCACCAAGCGAGCATCGCTCGCCGAGTCGATCGACATGTACCGGAAGCGCTGGGCCCGGGTGCGACCCGACGACCCCGAGATCCCGCTCCCCGATCTGAGGACCGCCGCGACGACGGTGGCGGTGCAGCGCTGTCGCGAGGCCGCGCTGCAGCGTGGCGTGTGGCCGTGATCCGTGGAAGGGATCCGGGGGCCCGGGCGGCCCCGACGGTGCGAACCCGCCAACGGGCGCCGTGACTGGGGGCGTCCGGCGCCGCGACTGACTGTCTGTGCGGCGTTGCCGGTGGATGCGGTGGTCCCGGCCCGGATTCCGCCGGGTCGGGTGGCTGGACGAAAGGGTGGGGGCGGCCACCCTGTCCGGGTGGGCCGCCCCCGACTCCGCTCCGCTTCGCGTCCGGAGACGCATCCTCTCCATCGACCAAATCGGCCCGCGGAGTGGAGTGGCATATCCGATGCGCTCCCCGGGACTAGTCACTTTCCCCCGCCACCGTCAGTCGGCATATGCTCTCGCCATGGCAGACGCACCCACCCCGGGCTGGCTGAACCGGGCGGCGGCCTTCAGCTGGCGCTACCTGTTGTTCCTGGCGGCCGTCTACGTCACGTTCGAGGCGATTGTGATCGTGAAGGTGGTCATGCTTCCCATCATTCTCGGGCTGTTCGCCGCCTCGGTCCTCAGTCCCGTCGTCCAGCGTTTGAAGGCGCGTGGATGGTCGCCGGCGCTGTCCACCTGGGGCGCCATTCTCGGTCTCGTCCCGCTGGTGGCCGGGTTTGTGTTCCTGCTCGTCCCGTCGTTCGCCGACGGGATCGAGCCGCTGGGCCTGGCGCTTGAGGAGTCGGTGCAATCCGCCACCGAATGGCTGAGCGAAGGGCCGCTGCGGTTGTCGGAGACCGACATCGAGAACTACGTCGATCAGGCGATCGAACAGATTCGCTCCAACGCCGGGGCGATCACCACCGGCGTGCTCGGCGGGGCCACCGTTGCCTTCGAGATCGTCACCGGCCTGGTGTTCACCCTGCTGGTCTCGTTCTTCTACTTGAAGGACGGCGATCGTGCGTTCCGTGCCCTGCTCGAGCGCGTGTCCGATCCCGAGCGGACGCGCCGGGGTCTGGAGGCTGCCTGGCGAACCCTGTCCGGATACGTGCGAGGCCTGGCGCTGATCGGCCTGATCGATGCCGTGTTCATCGGGATCGGTCTGGCGCTGGTCGGCACTCCGCTCGTGCTCCCGCTGATGACGGTGGTGTTCATCGGCGGTTTCTTCCCGATCATCGGTGCCTTCGTGTCGGGCTTGCTGGCAGTGGCGGTGTCGTTCGTGAACGGCGGTGTGACCGATGCGCTGATCGTTCTGGCGGTGGTGGTGGGGGTGCAACAGTTCGAGGGCAATGTGCTTCACCCGATCGTCTTCAAACGGGCGCTGTCGCTCCATCCGCTGGTGATCCTCCTGGCGATCGGCGTCGGCGGAGTGGCCTTCGGCATCGTCGGCGCCTTTCTCGCCGTGCCGCTCACAGGGGTGGCGGTGGCGGTCCATCAGGCGGTCGGCGTCGACGCGGATCGGAGCGTGGTCGCCCTCCTCAGCAGCCGCCCGTACGAGCGGGTCCCGGATGCGCCGGTGAGCGACGAGGGCGGTGACGGCGGGACGGACCAGGCCTCCGGCGAGTGAGCCATCGCTCCGGGCGCGTCCAAGGGCCGGTCACTACCCTTTCGCTCCGGAGGACCAGATGACCTGCACTACCTGTGGCGCGGATGTTCGAGCGGGAGCCAAGTTCTGCTCGGAGTGCGGGACGCCCACGGCGCAGATCTGCAGTGGTTGTGGGTCGTCGGTGGGCGCCTCCGACAAGTTCTGTGCCGAGTGCGGAACCCAGCTGGGCGAAGGTGTGCCCCGGCCGGCCCCCACCGCCTCGACCACACCCTCGCCTCCTTCCGGGGAGCCCCAGGAGCGGCGCTTCGTCTCGGCACTGTTCATCGACCTGGTCGGGTTCACACCGCTCACCGAGTCCCGCGACTCCGAAGAGGTGCGGGGCATGCTCACCCGCTACTTCGACCGGGCGCGGGAGATCGTCGACCGGTTCGGGGGCGTCATCGACAAGTACATCGGTGATGCGGTGATGGCGGTGTGGGGCGCGAAGGTCTCCCACGAGGATGATGCCGAGCGCGCCGTGCGGGCTGCGCTGGAGCTGGTCGACGCGGTCCAGGAGCTGGGGAGGGCCGAGGGTATGGACGAGCTGCGGGCCCGGGCCGGCGTGCTCAGCGGCGAAGCGGCGGTCGGCGGGGACGGCAACGCCACCACCGGACTCATCATCGGCGACACGGTCAACACCGCCTCCCGACTGCAGAGCGCCGCCCTGCCGGGGACGGTGCTGGTGGGCCGGGCCACCCGGGATCTGGCCGGCCGCGCCATCGAGTTCGAACCCGCCGGTGCCCTCGAACTGAAGGGCAAGTCCGAGCCGGTGGAGACCTGGCGGGCGCTCAGGGTGGTGGGAGGCGCCGGGGGCAGCCGCCGTACCGACGGGCTGGTGCCCCCGTTCGTGGGCCGCGGTGATGAGCTACGGCTGTTGAAGGACAGCGTGCACGCAGCGGAGCGGGAGCGGCGCATCCGGCTGGTCTCGATCGTCGGCCAGGGCGGGATCGGAAAGAGTCGCCTCATCGACGAGTTCTGGAACTACCTCGACGGCCTCACCCAGACCACCTACTGGCATCACGGTCGGTCGCCCGCATACGGCGACGGCCTCGCGTTCTGGGCGTTGGGGGAGATGGTGCGCCAGCGCGCCGGCATCACCGAAGGGGACGACGAGCACCGGACGCGCACCCGGCTGCGGACGATGCTCGCCGAGTACGTGCCGGATGCCGACGACCGCGCCTGGATGGAGCCCCGCCTGGAGGGGCTGCTCGGCGTGAAGGACGCTCCCGCCGGCGACCGCGCCGAGCTGTTCGCCGCCTGGCGGATGCTCTTCCATCGACTCGCCGAGCGGAGCCCGGTGGTGATGGCGTTCGAGGACCTTCACTGGGCAGACGACGGGGTGCTCGACTTCATCGAGGAGATGATCTCGTTGGGGACGGAGGTGCCGATCCTGCTGGTATCTCTGGCCCGCCCCGAGATCCTCGACCGCCGGACGGGGTGGGGCTCGGGCCGCACCAACACCACGAGCGTCCATCTCGCCCCGCTGGCCTCCTCCACCATGGTGGAGCTGGTCACGGGAGTGGTCGCCGACGCTCCGGGGCCCCTCATCGATCGTCTGGTCGAGCGGTCGGCGGGGGTGCCGCTGTACGCGGTCGAGCTGCTGCGGATGCTGGCAGCCCGCGAATTGATCGTCCCGACGGGCGAAGGTCACTACGCCATGGCGGGCGACGTGTCCGACCTGGAGATTCCCGACTCGCTCCACGGGCTGGTGGGCTCGCGCATCGACCAGTTCGAACCGGCCCAGCGCGCCCTGATCGCCGACGCCGCCATCGTCGGCCAGTCGTTCACCATCGAGGGTCTGGCCGCACTGCGCGGCCAGACCCTCGAGCAGTTGGGCGAGGATCTGGAACCGCTGGTGCGGCGCGAGATCCTGTCGGTCAACCGCGACCCCCGGTCACCCGAACGGGGTCAATACCGATTCGTACAGTCGATCATCCGTGAGGTCGCCCACCAGCGGATCAGCCGGGCCGAGCGGCTGGAGCGGCACCTCCGGGTGGCGGCATACTTCGAGTCGCTCGACGACCCCGAGCTGGCGGGGGTGGTCGCCAGCCACTACCTCGATGCGCTGGAGGCGGCGCCTTCGGGAGCGGAGGCAGGAGCGGTCAGCTCCAGGGCAGTGGCGTCTCTGCTGGCCGCCGCCGACCGGGCGGACATGCTCCAATCCCACGCTCAGGTGGTGAGGCTGTGCAGGCGAGGGATCGATCTCACCGACGACGCCGCCCGGCGGGGCGAGTTGTTGCTCCGGGCGGCCCGCGCCGCCCACGCCGGTCTGGATGTCGATGCCGAGCGGCTCGCCCGTGAGGCCCTCGAGGCCTTCGCCGAGGTGGAGGACGGTCCGGGAAGGGTGCGGGCGGCGGCGGTGCTGGCCAAACACCTCGACGACATCGGCCGGTCGAACGAGGCATGGCCCCCGCTGCTGGACGCGCTGGAGGCGTCACCCGGGGAGACGGCCGAGCATGCCGTCGCCATGGCCGAACTGGCCCGGGCGTACATGCTCGACCGCCAGGACGAGGCCGGGGCCGACTGGTGCGACCGGGCGCTGGCGGTGGCCGAACCCCTTGATCTGGTGCCCACGATCGCCGAGGCCTGGACCACCAAGGGAGCTGCCCTGTCCAATTCCTACCGCACTCGCGAGGCGACGGTGCTGCTGGAGGCGGCGCTGCAGCTGGCACGTGAACACCAGCTCACCGGCACCAAGCGCCGGGCGATGACGAACCTCTCGTTCGTGTCCTCCAGTGACAACCCTCTTACGGACTCGCGGTTCCACCTCGAACGGCTCGACGACGCCCGCCGGCTCGGGAACCCCCGGCTCCTGGCCGAGGCGCTCATCGCCTATGCGTCGACCCAGTTCACTCTCCTCGACGTGTCCGGGTGCGATTCCACCCTCTCCGAGATCGATCCGTCGTCGCTGTCCCAGGAATTGCGGCTGGACTTCGAGGATCTCGGTAGCTACCGGCGGATGCTGTCTGGCCATGCCACCGAGGAGGTCGAGGTGCGCAGGCGACGGCGCTCGCAACGGGGCACAGGTGACTCCCAGACGGTCCTCGGCGACACCGTCAGCGAGGGAGTGGATCTGTACCTCCTGGGCGAGTTTCGAGCGGCGTTCGACACCCTCATCGAGTTGGGTCATCACGCACCCGGCGGGCCCGACCTTTCGTGGTCGCTGGTGTCGGCCCTGCCGCTCGACGACCCGGAGCGGTTCTCGGCGATCCTCGAGAAGTCCCGGGCGCGTCCCTTCCGGGGCCGCAACGTCGACCTCCTCAGCCGGGCGGCCGAGGGTGCGCTGGCGGCCCTCGAAGGACGGGTGTCCGATGCCGCCCAGCTGTTCGAGCAGGCGTGCGACCTCTGTGACCAGGTGTGGGGCCCCCTCTACGGGTCGATGATCAAGGTGGGTGCGGCCCGTCTGCTCGGGCTCGATCACCCGCTCGGCAGGCGCTACGCCCGCGAGGCGTACGACGCCTGGGTCCCGCCCGGGCTGACGACGCTGGTCGATCTCCATTCCGAACACCTGCTCGCACCGCGGGAGGAAGAGGTGGAGGAAGAGACCGCCTAGCGGAGCGACGATCGGCGTCCTGTGCTCCGGCCGATCGCGACTCAGTCGAAGTCGACGATCAGCGGTGCGTGGTCGGACGGCTTCGACTCCGGGACCGTGGTCGGCTTGCGGTAGTCCCGGTCGACGCGCGCCGCTTCGAGCCGGCCGGACAGCGACCGGGAGGCGAGCAGCAGGTCGATGCGCATCCCGTAGCCCTTGTGGAAGTGGCCGGCCCGGTAGTCCCACCAGGTGAACCCGGCCTCGTCCGGTGCCGCCAGGCGAAACGTGTCCACGAACCCGGCGTCGAGCAGCCGGCGGAACCGCAACCGTTCATCGGCGGTGACGTGGGTGCCCCCGGCGGTGGCCCGCGGGTCCCACACGTCGTCGTCGGTCGGACAGACGTTCATGTCGCCGGCGACCACCGCGGCGCCGGCCCCCAGGTCGGCCATCCGCGCTGCCATCCGGTCGAAGAAGGCCAGCTTGTCGACGAAGGTGTCGCTGTCGACCGCCCTCCCGTTGGGGACGTACACGCTCACGACCCGCACGCCGCCGACATCGGCCTCCACCCAACGCGCCTCTCCGGGGTTGGGCTCACCGGCGAGACCGATCGCTACGTCTTGCACGCCGACCTCGGTCCGGGCCAGCACCGCGACTCCTTCCCAGCGGCCTCCGGAGTGGTCGGCGGCGACATACCCGGCGTCGGCGATCTCTCCGTGGGGAAACGCCTCGGGGGTGGATTTGGTCTCCTGCAGACAGACGACGTCAGGCCTGTGCTCGGCCAGCAGGGCGAGCAGTCGAGGGAGGCGGGCGCCGATCGAGTTGACGTTGTAGGTGATGATCCGCACGCGTTCCCACCGTACCGCCGGCAAGGCTCGACCCGGAGGGATCTATGTTGTGGCCGATGTCGGAACTCCCCGCGTCCTACCTGCCTCTCGAAGGCGCCGGCCCCCACGGCGGCGAGCTGTTCGAGTCGACTCGATTGGCGGCCGCCGAGTGGTATCCGGAGGGCCAGCACGGGGGCGTGGTGTCGGCGCTGATCACCCGAGCGGTCGAGCGCCGGCCGAGCCTGGCGCCGATGGAGGTGGCCCGGGTGACCGTCGAGCTGTTCCGCGTGGTGCCGGTGGCCACCCTGGAGGTGGTGGTCGAACTGGTCCGCGAGGGCAAGCGGATCCAGTCGTCCGAGGTGCGGATCTATGCCGGCGGGACCGAGGTGGCCCGGGGCCTGGTGCAGCGACTGCGAGTGGCCAGCCTCGAGTTTCCCCGAGCCTTCGAAGAACCGGTTCCCGCGCCGCCGGAACCGGATGGTCTCCCGCCGCTCGACTTCGGCGAGGTGGTGCCGTTTCCCGACACCGGCGCGATGACCTTCGGTCGTGGCGCGGTCGAGGTCAGGGAGGCCGTGGGCACCTTCGCCCAGCCCGGTCCGGCCACAGTGTGGTTCCGGTTCACCAAGCCACTGGTGGCAGGAGAGGAGATGTCGCCTGCCCAGAGAGCGGTGCTGGCGGCGGACTTCTCCAATGGCCTCTCTCGGTTCGCCGACGGCGATCAGTGGCTGTTCATGAATTCCGACCTGTCCGTCCATCTGGCCCGCCTTCCCGCCGGCGAGTGGGTGGCGCTCGACTCCGAGTCGATCTGGAGTCGGGACGGGCGTGGCGTCGCCACGTCGCATCTCTTCGACCGGCGCGGGCCGTTCGGCCGTGCCACCCAGTCGCTGTTCCTCGACGTCGGGCCCGCCGGTCGAACCAGCTGAGCGCGCCCGGTCAGGCGGTCGGGTATCCGCCGGAGGTCCTCGTGGACCTCAGGCAACCAGAGCCGTGGGAGCCGTTGGTGCCATCCGCAGGGCGCGAGACGCCCGCGAGAGGGCACGCATCCTGACAACCTCGGGTTGGGTGGGGTCGGAGAGGATGCCTGCGACGGCGGGCAGGACTCCCGTGCGGACCAGGAGGTCTCCGATTCGGGCCAGCTCGGTGTCGTGGCCGGTGAGGCCGTCGCGGGCGATGCGCTGTTCGAGTCGGTCGAGCATTTCGACGTAGGTGTTCATGAAGATCAAGCTCCTTTGCGTGCCACGCTATCCGTTCCGATATATGCCGTAAAGCGATCGTTTATCATTGAGTCGATCAGCATGGCTTATGTACAGGGAGGGCGATGCCCATGAACACGATCACCCTCGATGGGCTCGATCTCAGACACCTGCAGGCGCTGCGAGCCGTCGCCGCCGAAGGCACATTCGGACGGGCGGCGGTGGCGCTCGGGTACACCCAGTCGGCGGTGTCCCAGCAGATCGCCGGCCTCGAGCGGATCGTCGGGCATCCGGTGTTCGACCGTCCCGGAGGTCCCCGGCCGGTGAGGCTCACCGCCGCGGGCCGGCTCCTCCTCGGTCACGCAGAGCAGATCCTCGATCGGGTCGACCTGATCGGGCGCGACCTCGCCGGATTCCGCGAGGGAAGCCTGGGGCGAATCGATGTGGGCGTCTTCCAGTCCGTGGCGGTCAAGCTGCTTCCTGCGATCGTCGGGCGGCTCCGTCGAGAGGCGGGCTCTCTCGATGTGCGGCCTTTCGAGGCGAACGACGACCGGGTGCTCGTCGCCAAGGTGCTCGATGGTGAGCTCGACCTGACCTTCGTGGGGGCGCCCGTGCACGAGGCCGGGGTGGAGGTGGTCCACCTGACCGACGACCCCTATGTGGCGGTGACGCCTCCGGGCCAGTTCGACGGACCGGTGGTTCCCGTGACCGAGCTGGCATCGACCCCGTTGGTGGGCCAGCCGACGTCCGACTCCTGTCAGGTGAAGATCGACGCCGGGCTGGTCGATGCCGGGATCACTCCGGACTATGTCTTCCGTACCAACGACAACGCCGCCCTCCAGTCGATGGTGCGGGCGGGAATGGGAGTGGCGGTGATGCCACTCCTGGCGGTCGACCTCAACGACCGTTCTGTCGAGGTGAAGCCGATCGACCCTCCGATCCCGCATCGCACGATCTCGCTGGCCATCGGGCCCAACGTCGCTCCCGTCGTGCGGCGCTTCGTCGAGCTCGCCATCGAGGTCTGCGCCATGGTCGTGGAACAGGGGGCGCCCGGGTGGGGGGAGACAGGATGATCGCGGTGCCGTCCGGCCGCCTTTCGGAGAACCCCCGGTGACGGCGGCGTGGGGGCTGGGGCGTGCTCAGCCGGTGGAGATCGGTGACCCTGTCTCCAGCAGGGTCTTCAGCCCGGCCACGATGAGGGGAACGCCGTGCATGAAGTCGGGTGCCTGCCTGCCGTCCGCCGCCAGGTCGTAGTACTCGACGGTGACTCTTGTGAGCCCTTCGGCGCTGTCGATGATCCACGCCATGTGCGCCGCGCCCTCTGCTTCGAGTTCGGGATCCCAATGGGGGAGGAAGGTCATCTCGAGCCGACGGGGCGGATCGAACGCGATGACCTCGCCGTCGGCGATCACCGACCCGTCTGGTGCCAGGTACCGAAAGGGTTCTCCCGGCACCCAGGACGACTCGACCCGGGTGCCGTAGAAGTACTTCGCGGTCTGGTCGCCGTCGACGATGGCGTTCCAGGCCTCCTCCGGACTGGTGCGGATGTAGGTCTGATAGAGGTGGCTCGGGGCGGGCATGGGGGTTCCTCCTTCGAGGTGGACGGTCATGGCGGCGAGGCTGCGGGCGATCGGGGCGGTGTACTTGGAGATCCAGCGGTCGTGGATCGTCTGGATGGGGACCGGGTTCAGGTAGTGCAGTTTCCTCCTCCCCTCCCTGTGGGAGACCACCAGGCCGGCGTCCTCCAGCACCCGCAGGTGGTTCATCACCCCGAAGCGGGTCATTCCGGGGAGGAGCTCGCACAGCTCGCCGAGCGAGCGCCCGTCGTGGCTGAACAGGCGGTCGAGCAACAATCGCCTGCTCGGATCGTCGAGCGCCCTGAACACCTCGTCCATCACCGCCAAAATAGGTGAGTGATTGCTCACATATCAACCTCGACGCATCGAGAGGGGCCCTCGGGGAGGGGAGGAGGTGCCAAGTCGCGCGAGTTCGGGGAGGCTCGATCGTCCGCGAGACTGGGCGCATGCCAACGGAATTCGAGACCTTTCCCACCGTGCGGGGCGAGAGCCTGTCGCGGCAGCCGTTCGAGATCCCGGCCGGACTGGAGGGTGAGCGCAACCTGGTGTTCGTGGCGTTCCTGCAGCATCAGCAGCGGGACATCGACGCCTGGATGGCCGCCCTCGGTGACGCCGAACACCGCTACCCGGGCCTGCGCGTCTATGAGATTCCCCTCCTGCGCCGTTATCCGAACCTGTACCGGCGGATGATCGACGGCGGGATGCGGGCGGGGATCCCCGATCCGACCACGCGCGACCGCACCATCACCGTCTACACCGACAGGGGGCAGTTCCTTCGCCGCGTCGGTCTCCGGGACGAGCACGCCATCTGGACCGTCCTCCTCGACCGTGCCGGGGCGATCCGGTGGTCCCATGTGGGCCCGGTCACCGACGAGGCGATCTCGTCGTTGCAGGAGCTGCTCGACGACTAGCAGTCCGCCTGCGGTGGTGACCGGTCGAGCCGGATCGGGCGGGATCCCCGGGTGGAACTGCGCCGGATGGCGGAGTCCTCGCCCCGGCTCACCAGCCCCCTCCGCCGCCCCCACCGCCTCCGCCGCCTCCGCCGCCGGAGAACCCGCCGCCTCCGCCAGACGACGAGGGCGGGGTGAACGCGCCGCGCAGTGCCGACTGCAGGCCGGCGAAGGCGTTCTGGGTGGGACCACCGGAATGGCCGTAGTGGCCGTACCAGTAGATCCTCGAGGTCTGCTCGAGCTCTTGGGGGGCCTGGATTCGCGCCGTCTCCAAGACCTCCTCGGCCACGCCGAACGAGATGGCGTACACCAGGTAGCGGTCCCACAGGTCGAGTGAGATTGCGGGAGCCTCGTGCAGCCGGCTGAAGTCGGTCAGATAGCGCCGGAACGCCTCCCAGCGCGCCGACTCCAATGCGCCTTCGGCGGTGCGCCGGGTCCAGGCCCGGCGACCGCCGACCATGATCGCCATGATCAGGCCGTTTCCGACGAGTACCGCCACCAACAGTCCGGGGAACACGCTCGTCTCGCCGAAGCGGGCCAGCAGGAAGACGGCCAGCACGCCCAGCAGAGCGAGGAGCCCGAAGGCGGCACCCACCACCTTTCGCCCACCGCGGTCGAGCAGGCGCTTCGCCTCGATCTCGGCGACGGCCTTCGTCCGGAAGTCCTTGTACGAGGTGGCGTTGGCCGAGATGTCGTCCCGGATCCGGTTGCGCAGCTCGTGAAGCGGAGTCGGACCGTCGGCCAGGGCGCGGGTCATGATGCGCATCACCGCCTGCTCGCTGGGGTCGACCACCGGCGGCCCGTCGCCCGCCAGGGACAGCACCAGATCGGTGATCTGCTCGGTGCGCAGTCCCATCCAGGTCTCCCGGTCCACCGCCGACGGATCGGCGTCGATGCTCCCTCTCCGGATCAAGTCGAACAGGGTGGCGACGAAGTCGCGCTCTGTGACCACCCCCTGTGACAGGAGTGCGCTCACCTCGGCGGGTGGGAGATCGGACGGCGGCTCCTGTTCGTACTCCCGGTCGTACGCCACCTTCGGCTCCCGTCCGAACCGGTTGAACACGAATCCGGCGGCGAGGAGCGCCGGGATGGTGGCAGCCATCACTCCTCCCCAGATCACCGATCGCATTCGGGAGGCGCGACCGGCCGTCTCCTCGGCAAAACGCTCCTCTTCGTCGAGGATGAACGGCAGGCCGTCCCCCCGAACGACCTTGGCGCCGGCGGTCGAGGTGAGGAGCGACCGGGGAAACACCACCCGCATCTCCACCCACTCGCCTGCCGGAACGCTGCCCGCCTCCAGCCGGGGTGACACGCCGTCCGGTCCCAGGCTGGTGGTGCCATCGACGGTGTCGGCATGGCCCCAGACACGGACGTCGCCCTCGGCCGCTCCGGCCGGGATCGCCATCCGGGCGGTGAGCGATCCGAGCCGCACCTGCCACTCGTCGCCCCACACCTTCCAGTTGACGTCGACCACGTCGTCGTGGGCGACCGCGACGCCGGTGACCGTGTAGCGGATCGAGAACGTGCGGTCCTGGTCCGTGGCCCGGTAGTGCCACACGATCCGGATCCGTCCGCCCAGGTCGCGCACTCCGAAGGTCCCGTCCGGAGACGAGCAGCCCAGGTCGGTGCAGCCCCCGGGCTGGTAGCGCCGCTCGCCCTCGGAGACGGCGACGCCGGAGATGGCCTCGCCGGCCCGGAGTGGGATCTCCCGGTACGCCCCCTGGAAGGTGCCGTCGAAGTCGTAGGTGATGCGCTCGGTGACGACCACCGATCCGTCCGGGGCGACGTCGATCAGCACATCGGCCTCGGGAAGGGAGAAGGACTTGGCCAGCGCCGTCAGCGGCAGCGCCAGCGTCAGGAGCACGGCGGCGGCCAGCGCCACCGGGCGGGCGATGCGCGGGCGGCGCCGTCTCGGCATGTCGGTCAGAACTGGACGCGCGGCGCCTCGTCCGCCGCGTCGGGGGCGTCGAAGAACTCGCGGACCTTGAATCCGGTGAGCGAGGCCACGATGTTGGACGGAACCGTCTGCACCCGGTTGTTGAAGGTGAGCACGGTGTCGTTGTAGATCTGGCGGCTGATCGAGATCTTGTTCTCGGTGTCGGACAGCTCGGTCTGGAGCTGGGAGAAGTTGGTCGACGCCTTCAGATCGGGATACGCCTCCGCCAGGGCAAACAGCTGGCGAAGGGCGCCGGTGAGGAAGTTCTCCGCCTGGGCCTGGTCGCCTGGGTTGGCGGCCGCCTGGGCGGCGTTGCGTGCCTCGATGACCCGTTCGAATGTCTCCTTCTCGTGCGAGGCATAGCCCTTGACCGTCTCCACCAGGTTGGGGATGAGGTCGTACCGGCGTTTGAGCTGCACCTCGATCTGGCCCCAGGCGTTGTCGACCCGGTTCCGCGACTGAACCAGTTGGTTGTAGATGAACACCCCCGCGATCAGCAGGAGTCCGATGACGAGCAGTACCCATTCCATGCTTTCGAGCATACGGATGGGTGCGGGCGCGTGCTCGGCCCGCATTGTGACGTTCGTGGGCGGGGGCCGGCGCGGGCGAGCCAGACCGCCGCCAGACACGAAACGCCCGACCAGCCGACATCGTCAGGGTTCCCTGGCGCGCGGGTCCATGACACGCTGCCCATCGCCGCTTCTACCCTGCCCGCATGTCCACAGATGCTCAACTGGTGGTGGTGGGCCTCGGGTTGATCGGGGCGGCCGCCGTCCGCCACGCAGCGGTGATGGGGTCGGACGTCGTCGGGGTGGGCCCCGGGGAGCCGTCGGACTGGTCGACCCATGTCGGTCCGTTCGCCAGTCACTACGACTCCGGTCGGATCACGCGGGTGCTCGATCCATCGCCCACATGGTCCGAACTGGCCCGCCGTTCGATCAGCCAGTACCCCGAGATCGCCGGGCGCTCCGGGGTCGAGTTTCACGCTCCGGTGGGACTGCTGTGGGTGGGCGGGCTCGCCGACCTCCGCCCGGTCGGTGCATCGCATGGGGTGGACACCACCGCGATCCCGTTTGGCAACCGGGCGGATCTTCCGTTCGGATTCGACGAAGACGACGAGACGATCCTCGAGCCTGCTCCTGCGGGCCACATCGATCCGAGGAAGATGCTGCGGGCACAGCAGATGGCGGCCGTCCACGAGGGGGCGTCGCTCGTCGACGACGTCGTCGAGTCGATCGAGGAGGGTGACGATGGAGTGCGGCTCCACCTTCGCTCAGGTGGTCGCCTGCATGCGGCGACAGCCATCGTGTCGGCCGGCGCCTACGCCGGCTTGCTCACAGGCCGGCAGGTGCCCATCGTCCCCACGACCGAGGCGATCGTGCTTGGCGAGGTGAGCAGCGCCGAGGCGAGCCGGTTGAGCGGACTCCCCGCCGTGATCCATCAGGATGCCTCGTCCGGGCACCTCGACGTGTACGCGGTCCCGCCCGTGCGGTATCCGGATGGCCGCTGGTACTTGAAGCTGGGCGCGGAGACCGAGAGCGATCACATCGTCGACGACCACGAGTCGGTGCGGCGGTGGATGGCGGGTGAGGAGTCCGAGAGCCGTCGCGGCCTGCTCATCGACAAGCTGACCGGCATGCTCCCGGGCGTGGAGTTCCTGTCATATGCCGTCAAGCCGTGCATCTACGCCCGCACACCGACCATGCTGCCGTTCGTCGACCACCTGGGTCCTCGGCTGGTGGTGGCGGCGGGAGGCAACGGACGCGCCGCCAAGAGCGCGGATGCGATCGGGTCGCTGGCGGCCCGGCTGGCGCTGAGCGGCGACTGGGACGACCCACTGCCCTCCACGGCGTTCGCCTTGCCCGTATAGGCCCGTACGCCACGACGGTCGGCATCGTGTGCCGGTCGTCGCCCTCAGACCTTCTTGCCGAAGAGCAATGCTCGTCGGTGGGGCTCAGCCACCGTGTCGGCGGGTTCGTAGAGCCGGCGGACGGCGTCACGGAACCAGGGCAGGACCGGTTCCAGCGAAGCCGCGATTCCGGCCATGGTGAGACACGAGACGTCGGCGACCAGGTTGACCGAGCCGTAGCGGCCGAGCTCGTCGAGGTGGTTGGGGAACACGGGATGGGGTCGCCCCCCGATTTCGAGCTCGTCTGGCAGGTATCGGTCACCGGGCGGAAAGAACAACCCGTTGACGGTCCAGGGGCAGATCAGGACCATCGTGTGAACGCCGTGGACCTCGGCGGGGTCCACGACTTCCACGGTCAGCCTCGGGTTGGCCGCCGGGTGGCCCGCGAACATCTCGCGGTGAACGCGATCGAAGTACTCGAAGGTCATGCGGACCCGCGCATCGAGGTCCATGTGACAAACGTAGCGATCGTTCGTTCGTGAAGTAGGGCCTTTTGCCCTACCTGCTCGGCTCATCCGAGACGCATCCTCGTCGCATGGCGGAGGAGTGCTCGGGGAGCATTTCGTCGATGATCTCGGGTCGCAAGCGCGTTCGAAGGGATCGGGTGTGATTTCGCCGGTGTTGGTGCTGGGTCTAGGGAACGAACTGTTCACCGACGAGGGTCTCGGCGTCGAGGCAGCCCGTCGGATCGAAGCGCTCGGGCTGCACGGCGTCGAAGTCGCCGACGGGGGGACCCTCGGACTCGACCTGGTACCCACACTGGCGGATCGACAGGCGATTCTGGTGCTGGATGCGGTTGTGGCCGAAGGAGCCGAGCCCGGCACCATCGTGGTCCTCGACGATTCGGCGGTGCGCAGCGAGCGCCGCCTGATGATGAGCGCCCATCAGTTGGGGTTGTCCGAGGCTTTGGCCGCGGCGGATCTCTGGGGGCGAGGACCTGAGGTCTGTACGGCGGTCGGCATGGTCCCCTACTCGCTCGACACCGGCTTTGGTCTCAGCGAGCCGGCGGAGGACCATCTCGACATGCTGATCGGCTGCGCCCTCGACTACCTCGAAGAGTGGGGGGTGGAGGTTCCGGCTCATGCATGAGCGGGCACCGATCGCCGAGGTGGTTGCCGACCTCGAACGACGCCATCGGAAGGCCCCTCTCACCGCGGCGGAGATCGCCGTGGGTCCCACCGTCGATCTGTCGGTGGCGGAGGCGGCCTACGAGCTCATGGTGCAAGGCACCGACCTGGCAACGGTCGCCATCACGTGGACACGTGCCCTCGACATGCTGGCCTGCGTCTCCTGTGGCTGGGAATTCGAAGGCCACAAGGTCGACCTGTGCCCGTCGTGTGGCGGCCTTGGCCTTGTCGTCGACCCGGCGCCGGCGGTGGCGCTGGGACGTGTGGAGCCAGGAGTCTCCGAGCTCGTCGGCCGCCTCCCCGTCATGGACTGAGCCGCTCGGTCCTGTCCGGGCCGAATGCCGGCCACTACGGTGAAGGCATGAAGAGGGGGATTGTCAACGGGCTCGAGGTCATGGCGGCGGGCGCGTCCCTGGCCCTGCTGGTGTGGCTCGCAGTGGTCACGCCCGCGATCGAGACGGTGTTCTGGTCGGTCCTCTCGGTCGTGGCGGTCTTGAACCTGCTCGTGTACGTCACTCCCCGGCCTCTGGTTCGCGTCATGTCGATGCCGTTCGCCTTCCGTCTCGATCAGAACTGGGGTGTCCGTGGCTTCGAGATGCAGGCGGTGACATACGCCTCGTATCACACACGCTGGCTCGCCGGCATCACTCATGTGGGCTTCGCCGCCGACGCCGTGGCATGGACGGTGCTCCTGTATCTGGCGGCCGGGTGGTGGGGCGTCGCCGGGCTGATCGTGTTCAAGCTGGTTCAGATTCTCTCGTATTCCGATCGGAAGGTGGCAGTGCTGTTGGCGGCTGCCTGGATCGGCGTCGGAGGAGCGGGGTGGCTGGTGGTCTCCCTGGGCGAGCGAGCCGCAGTCGCCGCGCTTGCGATGGCCACGGTCATCGTCACGGCCGTGTGGCGGGTGGTGGGGCACACCGTTGAGCCCGTTCCCCCGGGGGTCTCGGGGAGCTACCGGTTCGTACCCCTCGAAGACCTGGGACTCACGCCCACGCTCGGGGCATCGGCCCTGGTGGGGGTGGTGGCGGAGGCGGCCTCCGGACTCCCCCACCGGTTGTTCGACTTCTGGGCGGTGGACACCGCGTCCAGGGTCTTCGGGTTCCGCCCGGCAGTGCGGATCGGGAGAGAAGAGATCGACCGGCAGCGGGCGCTCGTGTTCCGTTCCGGGTGGGGTGCAGCCCCGGCCACGCGCCACCTGGTCGACTTCGGGCGCCGGGCCTTCAGGGCCGATCGTCGTCCTTCGACGTTGCCGCCATTCCCGGACGGCTGGTACGCGGTGGCGTTCTCCGACGACCTCGTGCCCGGGCAGATCCTGAGCCGGACGTTCTGTGGCGAGGAAGTGGTCGCGTTCCGGACCGTGTCCGGGGAGCCGGTGGTGATGGCGGCGCATTGCCCTCACCTCGGGGCCCATCTGGGTGTGGGCGGCACCGTCGACGGCGAGGAGATCGCGTGTCCGTTCCACGGGTTCCGTTTCGACCCCGCCGGCACGTGCGTGGCCACGGGGTACGGGAGCGATCCGCCGCGTGAGCTGATGGCGCCCGTTCGGTCCGTCCACGAGACAGACGGCATCATCCTCGCCTGGCACGGTGCGGATCAGGGGCCGAGCTTCGTCATTCCCGAACTCGACGGCGAAGGGTGGAGCAGTCTCGTCCACCGGAGCTACCGCCTGCGGGATCACCCCCAGGAGACCACCGAGAATGCCGTCGATCTCGGCCACTTCGCAGTGGTGCACGGCTACGACTCGGTGGAGATGCTGGAGCCCGTGGAGGTGGACGGTCCATCGTTCACGGTTCGATACGCGGCGGCGCGGCCGATGCCGTGGCTCGGGCCGCTGGCTCGACCCGTCCGATTCGAGTTCGCGCCCTCCATCCGGGGCCTCGGGTACTCGCTGGTGCACGTCGCCATTCCCGACCTGGGCATCGAGGCGCGGCTCCTGGTGCTCGCCACCCCGATAGACGGCACACATGTCGACCTGCGGCTGGGACTGCGGCTGAGGCATATCGCCGAGCCGGGCAGGGTTCACCGGCTGGTCACGCTCGTTCCACGGCGGGTACTCGGCTGGGTCGTTTCCCGTTCCATCCTGGCCGGGTTCGCCGGGGACGCCGGGCAGGACTTCCCCATCTGGGAGAACAAGGCGTACGTCGAGCGCCCCCGCCTGGCGAGAGGTGACGGTCCGATCGGGGTGTATCGGAGATGGGCCCGCCAGTTCTACCCGGAGCGGACGGCGGCCGATGCGGAGGGCACCGACATCACGATCGACCTCTCCGAGTCATCGGTTCCCCACGAGACGTCCCCCTGACATCGGAACCGTCCGTCCGTGGGGGAGCCGACCCAACGCGCCGACCGGGTGCACACGGCACGCCGGCTAGTCCAGGTCGTGGGGGAGAGCGCTGCGGAACGCGCGTAGGAAAGCGTACGGCGTGGCGTGGAGGAAGTTCGAGACCCGCGACGTGTAGACGTCGGCGTAGCGCTCCACCTGTCTCGCAAACAGGCTCTTGTCGGCGCCTGCCCGCATCAGCAGTCCCCAGGTCGGGTTGTTGAGCGTGCCGGCCTCGATCGCCAGCGGGGCGATCTCGTCGTCCAGTTCGGCCAGGTCGGCGCGGACCCGTTCGGCCTGCGCCTCGATCTCGGCGACGTCCGCCTCTTCCTCGCCACCCTTCTTTCGGCGCAGCCGCCGCAAGCGGAGCTCCGCCAGCGTGGCCTCGAGACCCTCCTTGAGATTCATCAGCTCCATCAGCTGCGCCTCGCGATGGCCGAACGCCGAGAGCGCCTCCACCTCGGCGTCGAGTTCATGGAGCACCAGGGCCGTCCGCCACCGCAAGGTCTTCTTGGAGGCGTGGACGTCCCCGAACAGGTGGTCGCCGACGTAGAGGATCTCCTCGCCGGACACCCCCAGGCTCTCCTCCACCTGCCGTGCGCACCCGCCGAAGTAGACGCCGCCTTTCTCGATGGGCCCGAAGTGCGGCCGGAGGAGCGCCCGTTCCTCGTCGACCACCCGGTAGAGCCGGTGGTCGTCGGAGAAGAAGTCTGGCTTGTTGGCCGAGACGATCACCGTGTCGAAGATGTCTCTCCACGTCTCGCCGGAGTCCATGCGGGGGTCGAAGACGTGGCTGAGGATTCGGTCTGCGTACTCCCAGTCGGAGTTGGTGATCAGCATCAGATGCTTGCCGGCGGCCCGTTGATCGCGCAACGTCTGGACGACGTCTGGGTCGGCTTCGATGAACCGGTCCGGCTCGGCGGCGATCTCCGACTTGAGGGTGCCTTCGACGTGGGCGGCGTCGAGGGCGTCGCGGACGACCCGATAGAGGCTCTCGTATCCCATCACCTCCGGGATCGAACCCTTGTCCGCCAGGTCGACCAACTGGGCGAACAGTGTCGCCTCGGACAGCGAGAAGAGGGTGTTGAGAAACGCCCAGCGCGGCTCTGCGAGGTCGACGGTGGTCCCCGCATAGGTGCGCCGGGTCTCGTCGAATTCCAGCATCCGGGTCCCGTGGACTGCCCGGATCACGTATCCGAACCGTGTCACCTTGAGGAGGTTGCCGAGCTCGAGGTCGATGGTCAGCCCCTGGATGACACGGGCGGGATCGAACTCCAGTCCCTCCACAGCCCACCCTCGCTCGGCCAGGCGCCGGACGGTGTGCTGGTAGGCCCGCCGCTCCCATTCCTCGGTGTTGTAGTGGACCAGCGTGTAGTCGAGGTCGTAGCCGATCACCTTGATCGATCGGAGGTTGAGCGTCCGGTTGCAGTAGATGGCGGCAGAGGGTCTTGCGGGGGTCACGTGTTCCGATCGTATCGAATGCGAGGTCGGGTGGTTGGCGCCCAAAGGCCCTACGCCGGCCTTCGGGCCCGGCGTAGCGTGGCGGGGAGGTGACCTTCGATGAGTAGCGAACAGGAACCGGGCCGCGAGCCCGATCGGTCGGAATTGTTGAAGCGCCGCAAGGAGATGGACGAGCGCAGGCTCCAACAGCGTCAGAACCTTCGCGCTCCCGGCGGGAAGCGGCACCGCCACGACGCCGCCGCGGCACACTTCCGTCTGCGTTCGGGCCGCAAGGGCTGAATCGGGCCGCGTCGTCCGATGTCGGAATCGGTCCTGCCGATCTGACGGACGCCCCCGTCTGAACCGGTCCCCGATTCCGTGGCTACCGTCCGCCCATGAGTCGACGGGTCCTCGTCATCGGAGCGAGTCGAGGGATCGGCCTCGGGCTGGTCGATCGGCACCTGGCCGATGCCTGGGAGGTGCACGCCACCACCCGTGACGGGATCGCCCCCCGCACCCGCTCCCGGCTGACGACGCACCGGCTCGACGTGCGCGATGTCGATCAGTCGACTTCGCTGGTCGCCGTCCAGGAACACCCGCTCGACCGTGTCATCCACAATGCGGGGATCAATCGGGGTGGGCGGGCCGAGAGCCGGGCTGTTCGATCGGCTGACCCGTCACGACCACGGCCGGTTCCTCACCTGGGACGGGCGGGAGCATCCATGGTGAGGCCTCGAACCCTCATGAGACTCGGGAGCACCCGGGGGTGCCGGTCGCAGACCGCCCGGGAGGACGAGCCATGAGCGAGTCGGAACGCCGGAGTTGGGATCGGAGATACGCCACGGGCGAGTACCGACCCCGTCCTCAGCCCGCCCCGTTTCTCGAGGAGTGGCTCGATCGCATCCCGGCGGGCCGGGCGCTCGACGTGGCATGCGGAGCCGGGCGGAACGCCCTTCGTCTCGCCGAAGCGGGTTTCGACGTCGAAGCCGTGGATATCTCCCAGGCGGCGCTCGACATGGCGGCGGCCGAGGCGGCACGGCGGGGCGTGCGTCTGTCGTTCCGGCAAGCCGACCTCGACCATCTCGAGCTCGACGCCGGCGCCTACCACCTCATCACGGTGATCCGCTACCGCAACCGGGACCTGTGGCCGCGACTGGTCGAGGCGCTGGCGCCCGATGGCTGGCTGCTGGTCGAGCACCACATGACGACGACCCTCGACGTCGACGGCCCTTCGACGGCCGACTTTCGCCTCGACCCCCAGGAGCTGCTCTCGGCGTGTGCCGGCCTTCGGGTCGTGTACTACGCCGAGTCGATCGAGCCCGCCGACCGGGAGGGTGACCGGTACGCCATCGCCCGTGTGGCGGCCTGCAAGGGCGACCCCGGGTTCTGACGAGGCGGGGGAGCGGGCGCGTCTTCCTAGAGTTCTCGGCGGCAGCCACCGGAAGGCAGAACCGTGAGATTCGGCGTCAACTTCGACTACCTCTGCCCGTTCGCCCGCAATGTGAACGAAGCCGTACTCAACGGGCTCGACCAGGGGAGGGACTGGGACGTGAGGTTCTGGGCGTTCTCGCTCGCCCAGGTGCACGTCAAGGACGGCGACCCGGACGTGTGGGACGCGCCGGAGGCCAGGTCCGGGGTGTTGGCGCTCCAGTGGGGGGTGGCTGCTCGTGATGCCTTCCCCGAGCTGTTTCCCGCCGTGCATCGTGAGCTGTTCGCCGCAAGACACGATCACGGCCGGGACATCAAAGACGAGTCGGTGATCCGACATTCGGTGGAGACGGCCGGTGCCGACCCAGACGCCCTCGCCGAGGTCGTGGCGACCGGAGTGCCTCTCCGGACCGTCGAGACCGAGCACACCGAGAGCGTCGACAGGTGGAGAGTGTTCGGAGTTCCGACCTTCCTGCTCGACGAGCACGCCACCTTCGTCCGCGTGATGCGTCGCGGCGACGTCGAGGACCTTGTCAGGACCCTCGACATGCTGTCGTGGACGGACCTCAACGAGTTCAAGCGGACCCGGGTTCCTCGCTGAGCAGTCTGCCGTGGGCTCGTCCGCAACATTCGGCGCCCGGGGGCTGGTCGGCGAGATGCTCGAGCGCTACGTCGACCGCCTGTACGACGTGTGAAGCTCGACGGCGGCTCCGACCGCGTACCCTCTCCTCACGCGACCAGAGGATCGACATGGGTTTGGGCTTCGGACTGCTGAGCGCTCAGCTGCGACCGGGAGAGACCGACTGGCAGCGGGCGTACGACGAGACCATCCAGCTCGCGGTCGAGGCCGAGCGCGTCGGCCTGTCGTCGATCTGGACCACCGAGCACCATTTCGTCGACGACGGGTACATGCCGTCGCTGGCGGTGGTGAGCGCCGCCATCGCCGCCGCCACCTCCACGATCGAGGTTGCCACCGGCCTGATTCTCGCCCCGCTCTATCATCCGCTGCGTCTGGCCGAGGACGCCGCAACCGTGAGCCTGCTCAGCGGCGGCCGTTTCACGCTCGGCCTGGGACTGGGCTGGAGCGGTGTCGAGTTCGATGCGCTGGGCGCAGACATGCGCAGGCGGGGACGAGCGATGGACGAGATCCTCGCCATCCTTCCCCGGGCCTGGTCGGGCGAGGTGTTCCACCACCAGGGCGAGGTCTACTCGTTCCCCGAGCTGGCGGTCCGCCCCACCCCTTCTTCGAAGATCCAGGTGATGATCGGCGGCGGGGCCGAGGCGGCCGTGCGGAGGGCCGCCCGTCTCGCCGACGGGATCTTCGCCAACGTTCCGGCCGACAGGTTCGTACAGCAGGTGGCATGGATTCGCGACGAGTGCGACCGGATCGGGCGCGACATCTCGGACCTGCGGATCATGCACTACTCGGTGATGCTTCCCGGTGCCACCGAGGCCGAGGCGTGGGACCGGTACCAGCGCCACGTGTGGCAGATGATGTGGAAGTACTCCGACATGGAGGCATCTGCCGTCCGTGCCGGATCGCCGCCGGATGCGCCTGCGCTCTCAGACGATCAGCGGGCCCGGCTGTTCGGTCGAGCGACGGTCGCCGGCACCGGCGAGCAGATCGTCGAGTCGCTGCTGGCGCTGCGCGAGCGTGTCGGGGTTCCGGTGGAGTTCGCGGCTCGCAGCGCCTTTTCGACTCTCGGCTTCGACGACCAGGTCGAGCTGATGCAGCACCTGGCAGAGGAGGTTGCGCCCCACGTGTGACGGGTGGTCACCCCGATTCGAGCGTCACCCGGGTTCTCCGGGGGAGCGAGGCGACCACCAGGTCGTAGGAGTGGCCGATCCAGTCTTCGATCTCGAACTCGGGAACGGCCGGGGCGGCGATCACCGTATTCCAGTGCCTCTTGTCGAGGTGGTAGCCCCCGCTGACCTGATCCGGGTACTGGGCACGCAGCTCGAGCGCCAGATCGGGATCACACTTGAGCGAGATACGCGGGGGATCGGAGTCGTCGTCGACGAGCGCGAACATCTTCCCTCCCACCTTCCACACGCGGGCTCCCGGACCGAACGGATAGCCCGCACCCGCACCGGGGAACCGGGACAGGATGTCCTCCAGGTCCTCGTGGGTGGTCATACGGCGAGCGTACGGGCCGGTGCACATTCGTGCAGGTTTCTCGTGCATTTGTGAAGCATTCGTCCCTCCACCCTCGTATGCTCCCGTCCGAACGGAGGGCGTGCCTCCGTGGTTGGCGATGTTGGGAGGTTGGTATGGACGGTCCGATGCGCGCACCTGCGCAACTGCTGTTTCGGTCGGGGTTGACGATCTTTGTGGTGACGATCGTCATCGGAATCCTCAACGGGATCGACGTGTGGGAGCCGTCGAGGAAGCTCCTGCTGACCCACGTCCATGCCGGCACCCTCGGGTGGATCACCCTGGCGGTGGTCGGCGTTGCGCTGGTCATGTTCGGGGGAGCGGCGGACGCAGGCTCGGGGATGCGGGTCGCTCAGGCGATGGTCGGGGCGACAGTGCTCTATGTGGTCGTGTTCGCCACCACCACCAGCGTCGTGCGTCCGATCGCCGGCACCCTGATGCTGGTGGCCATCGTGTATGCCTTCTCCTGGGTCACCGGGCGCCGGGCGGGCGCGCCGAAGACCGTGGCGTCCCTGGCGATGTACCTGGCGATGATCTCTCTCGTCCTCGGTGCGGTGCTGGGTGTGCTGCTCGGCTTGTTCATCGCCAACGGCGAGTTGCCGGGGATGAGCGCGGAGACGGCAGGGAACCTGGCAGGAGCGCATCCCCCGGCGATGCTCGCCGGCTACCTGCTGCTGGTTGGGTTCGCGATCGCCGAGTGGCGGCTGTCGCCGGAGCCGGCGGCCAGCAAGGACAGCCGGGTCGGCGTCGCCACCGCCTGGGGCCTGTTCGTTGCCGGCCTGCTGTTCAACATCGCCATCATCTTCGAAATCGACGCGCTGATCCAGTTGGCATCGCTGTTGCAGGTGATCGCGGTGATCACCTTCATCGTGCGCATGTGGCGACATCTGGCACCTTCCGCCTGGAAGGGGGGCGAGTCCGTCACCTTCGCCCGCTGGTCGGTGGTGTGGCTGGCGGTGGGGATCGGACTGCTGGTCTATCTGGTGCAGCTGTTCGTGAGCGGACAGCTCGATCCCGAGTCCGGGGAGGGAGCGAACATCCTTCTCGCCTTCGACCATGCCCTCTTCGTGGGGTTGATGACCAACGTGTTGCTCTCGTCGACCGGTCGGGGCCTCGTCTGGGATCGGACCCAGCAGCTGGTCGTGTGGGGCCTCAACGTGGGGATCCTCGGGTTCATCGTCGGCCTTCTCTCGGAGTCGGCTCCGCTCAAGCGGGTGTTCACCCCGATCCTCGGACTGGCGCTGCTGGCTGCGGTGTACAGCCACATGATGGGGCGCCGGGAGGCTGCCGCTGCGTGACCCGGAGGTCGATTGCCTGGTTGTTGGTGGGCCTGGTGCTCGGAGCGTGCGTCGAGTCCGGGCCCACCGACACCGACTACCTCGAGGGACGGTCTGTGTACGGGACCTGCGCCGCCTGTCACGGCGGCGACGGTGAGGGGGGCGTCGGGCCGTCGCTGCTGGGCGTGCGGGAGACGTTCCCCGACTGCGATGACCACATCCGCTGGGTGACGCTGGGATCCGAGCGATGGAAGGACGAGGTGGGTCCCACCTACGGGACCCAGGCCAAGCCGATCGACCAGGTGATGCCGGAATTCGGGACGTCGCTGACTCCGGTCCAGCTCAAACAGATCGCGCTCTACGAGAGGGTTCGCTTCGGGGAAGCCGACCTCGAATCGGAAAAGGCGGCCTGCGGGCTGAGTTGAGCCGGGGTCAGGAGATCCACTCGGCGGCCGCGTCGACCAGGCGATCGACCCTGCCCTCCCACCCCGACTCCTGCCGGCTCCACGGGCCGGAGGCGTACCCGAGCAGGGTTGCGGCCGTGCGAATCCTCAGATCCGTCACCTCATGGCGGCGACGGGCGGCGGCGTAGGCGCGTTCGCCGTACGCGGCGGTGGCCCCGCTCCGGTCACGGAGGGCGTGCACGTGGAGGTGGGCGAGCAGGTTGGCGCAGTCGTCGACCGGCTGGCCCAGCCCCACCGTGTCGATGTCGACGACGCCGACCAGGCGGCCGCCATCCACCAGGACCTGGCCGGTGTGGAAGTCGCCGTGGACCGGGGCAGGCTCAAGGTCGGTCAGCGTCCCGGCTGCCGATTCGATCGACGCCAGCGTCGGCTCCCGGTGCGGTGCGACCCGGCGAAGGAGACGCAGGTGGCCTGCCAGCTTTCGCTTCCGCGAGGTCGCCCGCCGATCGAGGGGAGGGATGCGGTCGAGGACCTCGAACAGCGTCGAGGGGTCGGGTGCGTGACCGACTGCCTGTGACAGGGGCGTGCCCCCGATCGGCTCGAGGACGACGATCCCCGCCTCCGGAGACCAACCGAGGCTGCGCGGGATGGGGAGAGCCGGCGCCAGCGCGGTGTGAGCTTCCTGGAGCGCAGCGACGTCATCCGGCCGGATCGTCTTCACGAACAGCCGGATCCCGGCGCCCGTCACCTCGACCACCGCCCGTTTCCCGGGTCGGTAGCTGCGCAGGCGCGCCGTGGTGGGTGCGGGAGCCACGCCCAGCGGGGCCAGCAGTTCGGTTCGGTGCCGGTCGTCGAAGAGTCCCGCCAGTCCGGGCAGCGCAGGGTCGTGGGGAACGATCCACCCGCCGAGCCGTGTCGAGCCCGTCTCGAGCAGCGTCGCCCCGTCTGGGATCTGTCCGGCGCCGAGCACCACAGGCAGCCGGGTCCCGATCCCGGTGGTCGCCGAGTAGACGACCGTGATGCGCCGGCCGGGCCGGTATGAGATCTGGCCGATCTCGAGCGCTTCGAGTCCATCCCCCGTCTGGGCGATCAGCGCCTCCACGGGTTCGGCCGCAGCGGGGCCGAGCAGCAGCTCGACCTCCCCCACGGCCGGGTCGCGGATCGCCGTCTGTTGGATCAATCGTCCGAATCGGCGCTGATCGAGTCTTCGCTCTCCGAGTCTTCGCTGTCAGACTGCTCGCTCTGGGACGGCTCGCTGTCGGACGCCTCGCTGTCGGACGCCTCGCTGTCGGACGGCTCGCTCTGGGAGGGGTCGCTCGGCTCGCTGACCGAGTCTTCGCTGTCACTCTCTTGGCTGGCGGTGAGCGCCGAGAACGGCGACTCGTCGGCCGCGCCGGCCTGAAGCTGGCTTTCGGAGAATCCTGTCGTGTCGGAGAACGACTGTGAGAGTCCGATCTGTTCCACGTTCACGACGTCCTTCAGCTGGGGCACCTCCGGTGCGTTCCCGGCCGAGTGGGCCAGGGCGGCCCCTCCTCCGAGTGTCATCGCAGCGACGACGCCGCCTGACACGATCTTCCACTGTCGCCTGACCACCATTGCGTCTCCTCTGGTTGTGCGCATCCTCCCAGTGGCCCACACGGTATGCGATCGGTCTGATCGACGCCTCATACCGGTGTTAACGATCCCTCAAGATGGCCGGCCGTCAAGGGTGTATGGGTCCGCGGACCCATGCGACGGTGGAGTGTTGGTCGCGCAGGCGGAACGGGCGATCAGGCCGGCACCGCCCGCGCCGGCTCGAAGCCTGGGCGCGCCATTCGGGCCGATGGCATGCCCCTCAGAGGTCGATCTCGGCCCCGGCGAAGCCGGCGTCGAACCTCACCGATCCGGGCCGTCGGGCCCGGATCTCGGCGTGGTGCCGGTCGATCTCCGCGTCGGTGTGGTTTGGCTCGTGGTGGAACGTGATCATCCGGCCCACCCCGGCCGACTCGGCGAAGTCGAGGGCCTGGGAGAGGGTCGAGTGTCCCCAGCCCACCCGTGCCGGGTATTCGTCGTCGGTGTATTGGGCGTCGTGCACCAGCAGGTCGACGCCGGCGGCCAGGTCGAAACCGGACGTCCAGCGCGGGTCCCCGGGGACACGGCCGGATCCCAGGGCGGGCTCGTGGTCGGGGAGGTAGGTGAGCGAGCGTCCCCCGGCTTCGATCCGGTAACCGAAGGTCTGACCGGGATGGATCACGAAGTCTGATGTGACGGTGAACGGTCCGATCTCACGGGTTCCCGGCGCCAGGTCGTGGATCACGACCGAGGGGAGGTCGCGCAGCCGCACGGGGAAGAGGGGGGGAGACAGGTAGCGGGCGAGCCGGGCGGTGAGCGATGACGTCTCCGAGACCGGGCCCCACAGGTGCACCTCGACCTCCGGATCGAAGAGCGAAGCGAAGAAGCCGAGTCCCTGGATGTGATCCATGTGCAGGTGGGTGAGCAGTACGTCGATCCGTCCCGAGGTCAGCGCTGCGCCTCTGCTGTGCACGATCCCCGATCCGGCGTCGAGGATGAGGGCTCCGTCACCGGTGCGCACCTCGACCGACGACGTGTCCCCGCCGTAGCGGACCGTGGTCGGACTCGCCCGACCGACCGAGCCGCGGGTGCCATTGAGGGTGACGTTCACCCGTCGAGTTCCCAGAACATGGCCATGGCGCCCAAACGGCGGTCGCCTTCGCCGATCAACGGGATGGCAGTGACTTCGATCGCCCTCCAGACCCGGTCGAAGGCCCTGATGCGCATCGGTCCATGGGCGGGAACCCAGTCGGTGAGCGCCTTGAGGAGCGGCAGTTCCTCGGCGGGCATGGGTGACCCGTCGAGGTTGGTGGTCTCGAAGCGATCGTCCAGCTCCGATGCCGGCATCTCGCCTGCCTCGTCGAAGCGGACGCCGAGGATCGCCTCGGCTGCCTGGTTGTAAAACAGGAGGTTGCCGGAGGCGTCGGTGATCCAGATGGGATGGGACATCGACGCGGCCCATTGGCGGGCGAGGATGATCTCTATCGGATGCTGGGTGGCCATGTTTCCTCCCCTGGGCCCACCGGTTGGGCCCGCCGATGCTACGCAGTGCGTTCGGCCGTGACCAGGCTGGGCGCCACACCGTATCGTGGGAGGTCGGAAACCCAGGAGTCGACATGGCTGTGAGGGCGGCACGAACCGAGGACACCGTGGTGCTGAAACTCGGGCCGCTCGATGCCCTGTTCGCCGTCAAAGGGCGACTGGACATTCCCGGATCGCACATCACCTCTGTCCTCGTGATGAACCGGAGCGACGTTCCCTCCACTCCGGGGGCCTGGCTTCGTGCCCCCGGTACCTACGTCCCCGGCTTGATCCGCTACGGCTCCTACGGCAGGGAGCCTGTCCGCGAGTTCTGGATGGTTCTCCGCCACAGGCGGGTGGTGGTGATCGATGTCCGTGACTGGGCCTATCACCGCCTGATCCTGGGCGTGTCGGACCCCGACGCCCTGGCCGCCGCCATCCGAGGCTGACCGTCGCCGGTGGTCGGCCAGGCGTTCTGGGCCGGTAGCGTGTGAAGATGGCGGAGGAACGCCGGCTGGCGGCCATCGTGGTGGGTGACATCGTCGGATACTCGGCGATGCTCGGACGCAACGAACCCGACACCCTGGCGAAGGTGTTCGCTTTCCAGACCCAGCTCCTCGAGCCGACCGCGGGCGAACACGGCGGGCGGGTCGTCAAGACGACGGGCGACGGGTTTCTCGCCGAGTTTCCATCGGCGATCAAAGCAGTCGAGGCTGCCGTGGCGATCCAGCTGGCCCTGGCCGAGTGGCCGGATATCGGTGATCCTCTCTCGTTGCGAATCGGCGTGCATCTGGGAGACATCGTGGTTCGCGATGGCGACATCTTTGGCGATGGAGTGAACATCGCTGCACGGCTCGAGCAGGCGGCCGACCCCGGTGGCGTGCTCGTCTCGGCTGCGGTCCACGATCAGCTGCGAGGCCACGCCCTCGGTCCCTTTGCCGAGGCCGGGCAGCTCGAGCTCAAGAACATCTCCCGGCCGGTGGTCGGGTGGCGCTGGGCTCCGGAGGTGGCCCCGGCTCGGCGGCCGGGTGCCCGCCCGTCCGTCAAGCCTTCGATCGCCGTGATGCCGTTCGACAACCTGTCGGGTGACCCCGAACAGGAGTACCTGGCGGACGGCGTCGTCCAGGACCTGATCACGATCCTCTCCCGGTTTCACTGGTTTCGCGTGATCGCCCGCACATCCACCTTTGCCGTGGAGCGGAAGGGTCTCACGGTCACCCAGCTCGGGTCGAAGCTCGACGCCTCCTACCTGCTGCAGGGGAGCGTGCGCCGGGCGGGCGAGCGAATCCGGGTGACCGCCGAGTTGATCGACGCGTCGACCGGCACCCAGCTCTGGGCCGACCGGATCGATGCGAGGATGGACGATCTCTTCGAACTGCAGGACGGCATCGTGCAGCGGATCGTCGGCACGGTGGTTCCGGAGTTCGTCGCCGCGGTCGGGTCCGGCTTCGGGTCCGAACACCGAACCAGCCCGTCGTCGTGGGACCTGGCGATGCGGGGATGGAATCTGGTGTGGCGCCTCGACGGGTCGGAGGCCTCGATCCTGGAGGCCCGCTCGTACTTCGCCCGGGCGATCGAAGCGGATCGGGAGAATGCCGTCGCTCACTCCGGTCTGGCGTTCAGCTACGGCAATCCCTTCTATCTGGCAGGGCTCGAGCGGGATGTGCCCCGAGCCCTGGAGGAAGCCCATCGGGCGGCGGAGATCGATCCCCGGAACGCCTTCGCCTGGTGTCTCGTCGGCGCAGCCCACATGTGGGAGGGGGACCTGGACGAGGCGGAGCGCCAGGCGAAGCGGGCGATATCGGTCAACCCGAGTCTGGCGCTGGCCCACATCTACCTCGCTGCCATCTGCTGTTGGCGCGGTGACGTCGACGGGGCGGATGCCTGGACGGCGAGCGCCGAGGAGCTGAGCCCGGCCGACCCGATGCTGCCGTTTGCCCACTTCTCGCGCGCCATGGCGCGGTTTGCCTCCGCCGACTATGTCGGTGCGGTGGAGATCACGGATCAGGTGATCGTGGCCTTCCCCGATCTGCCCTCGTTGTGGAGGATCAGAGCAGCCTGTCTGGAGCTGCTCGGCGACCACACCGGGGCCCGCGCCGCCATCGACCGCATGGAAGCCCTCGCTCCCATCACGATCGCCTGGGCCCGGAAGAACCTGACCGCGTTCACCGACCCCGACCGGTGGAACGCCTACCTGTCGGCGCTGGAGGCGGCCGGAATCCCCGCGAGCTGATCGAGGTCGTTCGGTGGGTTCGTGCCGGGGTCGAACGTCATGGGCCGTTCAGGCCGATTCCGCCGGCGGCGGCCGATACCCTCTGCCTCCAAGCGAAGGAGGCAGGCGTGCATTCGGTGTTGAACATGATCCACGTGTCGGGGGCGGTGTTGTGGGGCGGTGCCGCCCTCTACGCCGCGTTCTTCCTCGCCCCGGCGGCCAAGGCGGCGGGCGATGCCGCCGGACCGTTCATGGGGGCCCTGGTCAGAGGACGGCTGGCGGCGACGATGACCGCCGCCTCGCTGATCACGGTGGGCAGCGGCCTGTGGCTGTGGATCCGCCGCTTCGGTGATTCGATGCCGACCGGGTTCTCCGGCGTCGCCATCAGCATCGGGGCGCTGGCCGGCATCGTCGCCCTGGTGATCGCCCTGTTCCGCGTCCTCCCGACGGTGAGAGCGATACGTGCGCTCGTCACCGAGATCTCCTCCGGTGACGGCCCTCCGAGCGCCGATCAGCTCGGCCGGATGGGCATGCTGCGAGGCCGGATGGTGTCGGCGGGCAACCTGCTGGCCGGGGTGGTCGTCGTGGCCGTGATCGGGATGGGGCTGGGAGGCTGACCCTGTCGCATCACCATCGCTCGCGATGGACCACCTCGTCGAACGGCCGCCGGTTCAGCTGCCTGATGGGCGCCAGCGGCCGGTCGGCGGGGTAGCCGAGGCCCAGGATCCAGGCGCAACGACGGTCGGAGGGGTACCCGAGGATCTGGCGGGCGAGGTCCTGATCGGCCACCGATGCGTGTCCGGTTCCGACTCCCAGGTCGGCGGCCGTGATCATCATCGCCATGGTGAGCTGACCGAGGTCGTAGTTGATGACATCCCGCTGGCGCTCGTCTGCGGGTTGGGGCACGACGATGGCGATCGCCGCCGCCGCGCCGGCGATGTGCCAGGCTCCCCGCCACACCTGTGACAGTTCCTGGAGCCGGCCGCGGTCGGTGACCACCACCAGATCCCACCATTGGGCGTTGCGGGCCGATGGGGTGCGGCGTCCGGCCTCGAGGATCTGGTCGAGGTCGTCGGGGGGGATCGGTTGATCCGTGTACTGACGAACGTTGCGGCGTGAGCGAAGGGCGTCCCGGGTCTCCATGGGGCCACCCTATCGGTTCAACCGGCGACCGATGCCTCGGCTTCGAGGTCCGGGAGCTGCGGCCAGAACGCGCGCAGTCCGTGACATCCGGTCCTCTCGATCCAGGCGGCCGCCCGCTCGCCCGCCTCTCGAGCGGCCGGAACGGCATCCCCCACCAGACCCCAGAACGCCGCCTCGATTGCGGCGGTGGCGAGCCCGGAGCTCACCCGCTGCGCCAGGGAGACGGCAGAAGCGAACCTACCCGCCGCCCTCTCGATGTCGCCCGCCAGCGCCAGACCGGCCGCCTCGGCACACTGGCGCAACGCATCGACCGCACTGGCCGACCGGGCGTGGTGAGAGAGCTTCTGCGCCAGCGCGTCGACCGCCTCCCCATCTCGGAGTGTGATGGCGGCGAACAAGCCGGCCTCGATCCCGACCGGATAGGGCAGGGCGTGGTCGGCTTCGATCGCCCGATCCGACGCGGCGCGCAGATCGCCGGCATACAGGCGAAGCGCGCACTCGAGATCCCGGGAGATCGCCGCCCACTGGCCATCGACCCGGGAGAGACGACTCAGGAGTTCCCCGTGACGGTCGGGGTCATACCCGGATCCGCGGATCGCAGCGCACTCGAGACGGCTGTACTCGGCGAAATCCATCCACACGTCGCTGCTTTCGAACTCCTCCGGCGCCCACAGTTCCATCGCCTCGTCGATGTGTCCGAAGAGCAGCAGGGTCTGGGCCCGCCAGTGGCGCATCCGCAATCGGTACTCCTCCTCTCCGGAGCGTTCGGCGAACTCGGCGCCCCGTTCCAGCATCTCTCTGCGCTGGTACCAGTTCTCGGATGACAGTTCGACCGCCATGTTGTTGGCGGCTCGGGCGGCGACCCTGGGCAGATCGTGGGCCTCGGCGATCTCGATGGCGCCGCGAAGGAGTGCGATCGCCTCCTGAATGCGACCCCGGTAGCCGAGGGCCGCGCCCTTGGTGGCGAATCCGTTGGCGATGGTCTCGTACATGCCGAGGCGCTCGGCGGCGGCCAGTGCCCGGTCGACCGGGGCCAGGATCCGCTCGAAGTCTCCGGCGAAGATGAACGAGCGGGCATACTCGGCGGCGAGCAGCACCCGGGCCTCGGTGTCGAGATGCTCCAGCGTTTCATAAGCCGGTTCCAGCACTGCGAGGGCGCCGCTGTCGTTGAGTTCGTTCATCACGAAGCCGAGCTCGTAGGTGGCCCCGATGATCGTTTCGGCTTCGCCTTCGGCTTCGGCGAACTGCAGAGCTTGGCGGGCATGTTCGATCGCCGCCTGGCTCTCGTGGATGGCGCTGGCGGCGCGGGCGGCGATCCCGTGCAGTTCCCTCTCCAGTACGCTCGCCGCCTCGATCGCCAGCGCCTGGCGGCACAGACCCAACGCCTGCCGGTGCGACTGCAGCGCCATCGCCCGCCGGGCGGCCTCGAACAGCGATCGTCTGGCTTTCGTCAGCAGCTCGTCGTTCGACTGGCCGGGGTCGGCTTTGTGGGCGGAGAGGTAGTGGGAGGCGATCGCACCCGCCACCTCGGGATCGTCGAGCGCCTCGTAGGCCGCCGCCACCGCCAGGTGGCGGTCGCGGCGCTCGGCCCGCTGCAGCCGGGCATACGCCACCTCGCGGATCAACCCCTGGACGAATCGGTACTGACCCCGCTCGGGCGAACGCGGGTCGTCCTCCAATTCGAGGATCTCGCTCTTGACCAGGGCGCGGAGCCGGTCCGCCACCGTCTCCATTGGCTCGTCCCTGAGGTGTGCCACCGCCTCGGTCGAGAACGTGAGCCCGAGCACGGCGGCGTCCTGGAGCAGCGATCGCGACGTCGGGTCGAGGCGGTCGATGCGGGCCCCGATCATGGCGCGCAGGCTGTCGGGGATCGCCGCCTCCGATCCGTCCGGATCCGCCTGGTGCATCCGGATGAACTCGACGGCATACAGCGGGATGCCTCCCGCCCGCTGGACGACCTGGTCGACCACCGCAGCGGGCAGGTCGGGGGCGGTGCCGGTGACCATCTCGCGCATCGCCGGGTCGGGCAACGGCGCCAGCGAGACACCCATCCCGTGACGGTGGGTCGAACCCCATCCCGGGTGACGGTCGAACAGTTCGGGCCGGGACAGCGTGATCACCAGGATCGGCGATCGGGTGGATCGGTCCACGAGTTCTTCGACGAACTCGATCATCCCGTCGTCGGCCCAGTGCAGGTCTTCGAACACCATCACCGTGGGGGCGCGGTCGGCGATCCGCTGGAAGAAGGTGCGGAGGGCGGCGAACAGTTCGGCCCGGTCGCCGGGAGGCATCTCCGCCAGCCCGAGCAGCCCTGCCAGCCGGGGTTCGATCCACCGCTGTTCGGTGGGGTCGGTACAGAACTCGACGACCGCCGTTCGAAGCTTGGTGCGGGACCGGTGCTCGTCGTCGTTCTCGGCGATCCCGGCCCGGCTGCGCACCATCTCGCCCAGTGCCCAGAATGTCAGCCCGTCGCCGTAGGAGGGTGACCGTCCCTGGTGCCAGTAGGTGGTCTCTACCAGGCCGTCTGCGTACTTCTTCAGCTCCCAGGCCAGCCGGCTCTTGCCGATGCCGGCTTCCCCGACCAGCGACACGAGCCGGGCACGGCGTTCGGATTCGATGGCTGCCAGCTGGTCCTTCAGGAGCCGGTACTCGTTGTCCCGGCCCACGAAGGGCGGCTCGACCACATCGCTCCGGTCTGCCCCGCCCACCCGGGTGGCGATGCCGGTGGCCTGCCACACCTCTACGGGCACCACCTTGCCCTTCACGGTCTGCTCGCCCACCGACCGGTAGACGATCGCCCGGTTGGTCAGGTCGACGGTGGTCTTCCCCACCAGGACGGTGCCCGGTTCGGCGATCGACTGCAGCCGCGAGGCGGTGTTGACCATGTCCCCGACCACCAGGCCCATGGCGTTGCCGCCGGGACCGACCGATGTTTCCCCGGTCATCACCCCGGCGCGCAGGGCCAGTCCCTCAGCGCCGATCGACTCGGCCAGCGAATGCACGGAGTCGACCAGGCCCAACGCCGCCCGCACCGCCCGTTCGGCGTCGTCCTCCCGGGCGGTGGCGGCGCCCCACACCGCCATCACCGCATCGCCGATGAACTTGTCTACGGTGCCGCCGAACTTCTCGATCACCGAGCGGCAGCGTTCGAAGTAGTCGGTGAGCATCGAACGGACGTCTTCGGCGTCCCGGTGTTCGGAAAAGGGTGTGAATCCGACGAGATCGGCGAACAGCACGGTGACGAGGCGGCGTTCGGCTTCGGCCGGGGTCGGTGGCTGGGCGGCGGATGCCGCCGTCGTCAGCGGCGATCCGCAGTCCCCGCAGAACCGGTCGCCCGGATCGTTGTCTCTCCCGCACTGCGAGCAGCGGGCGGCGAGGCCCGTTCCGCACTGACGGCAGAACTTGCGATCGGCGCCGTTGTCTGCGCCGCAACTCGGACAGGTCACCGTATCCACGGAGGGGAGGGTACCGGCCCGGCCCGGTCGAGGGCGGGGGATCGCACGGCTCAGGGTCCCGTGGCGCGGCGGTTCGGGCGGCGACATCGACGATCGATCCTCCCACCTGGGCCCCGATCGGCGCTCGCTCCCTACACTCGCGACATGGGTCTGGCCTGTTCCTCGTGCGGCGCCGACGTCCCGGAAGGGGCTCGATTCTGTCTGCAGTGCGGAACTCCGCTGTCGCTGCAGTGCGCGGCGTGTGGAACGGAGCTGCCGGGAGGATCACGCTTCTGCTCCTCGTGTGGCCGACCGGTCGAAGGCGCCACCCCTTCGCCTCAGCCGCCCGCTCCCTCAACGCCATCGGAGGAGCGGAAACTGATCTCCGTGCTCTTCGCCGACCTGGCAGGCTTCACATCGCACACCGAGCGGTCCGACCCCGAGGATGTGCGCGAACGCCTCTCGACCTACCACCGCCGGGTGCGGGAGGACGTCGAGCGGTTCGGCGGCAAGGTCGAGAAGCTGATGGGCGACGGAGTGTTCGCCGTGTTTGGCGTCCCTACCGCCCACGAGGACGACCGCGAACGGGCGGTGCGGGCGGGGCTGCGCATCCAGGAGTCGGTGGCCGCGCTCAACGAGGAGAACCCCGCGCTCGAATTGTCGGTCCGGATCGGCATCACCACCGGTGAGGCGATCGTCCAACTCGACCCGGCCACCCCCGACCGGGAGGGAATCATCGGCGACGTCGTCAACACCGCCTCCCGTCTGGAGGGTGCGGCCGCTCCCGGAACGGTGGTGGTCGACGAGCGCACCCACCGGGGGGCGGTCGAGACCATCGAGTTCGACGAGGGTCGCGCGATCACCGTGAAAGGCAAGACAGAGCCGGTCCCCATCTGGCGAGCCATTGCCCCCCGGAGCCGGATCGGAACAGCTATCGAGGACACCCATACCACGCCGTTCCTGGGGCGAGACGCCGAGCTCGACCTGCTCGTATCCACGTTCGACCGCACCACCCGGGAGGAGGCCGTGCAACTGGTGACGATCGTGGGCGAGCCGGGGGTGGGCAAGAGCCGCCTGCTCCACGAGTTCCGGGTGGTGATCGACGACCGACCCGATCTGGTGTGGTGGCGGCAGGGTCGCTGTCTGTCGTACGGCGACGGGATCACCTTCTGGGCGCTGGGCGAGATCGTCAAGGCCCAGGCCGGAATCCTCGATTCGGACGATGCGGCCACCGCCGGCGAGAAGCTGGGCCGGTCGGTCGAAGCGCTGTTCGACGACCCGACCACGTCACGATGGATCCACACCCGGCTCGAACCGGTCGCCGGCGTGGTGGGAGCCGACGAGGCTACCGCCCAGGAGCTGTTCGCCGCTCTCACTCGGTTCTTCGAGGCACTCGCAGGTCGCAACCCGCTGATCCTCGTGATCGAGGACCTCCAGTGGGCGGACCAGACGCTGTTGGACTTCATCGACCACCTGACCGGATGGGCCACCGAGTCGCCGATCCTGGTGGTCGCCACCGCCCGGCCCGAGTTCCTCACCACCCACCCCGGTTGGGGAGGAGGCAAGCGCAACGCCACCACCATCGGGTTGTCCCGCCTGAGCGACGACGACACCGCCCGGATCATCGGGTCGTTGCTCGACCGCAAACTGCTCGACGCAGGGCTACAGCGGGCGCTCCTCGACCGGTGTGGTGGCAATCCGCTCTATGCCACCGAGTTTGTGCGGTATGCCTCCGAGCGTGGGTTGCTCGACCATGCAGCGGCCGGCGCCGACCTGGCCGTGCCCGACACCATCCACGGTCTGATCGCCGCCCGGCTCGACCTGCTCGACGCCGAGGAGAAGGCGGTCCTGCAGGCCGGGTCGGTGGTGGGGCGCGTGTTCTGGACAGAGGCGCTGGGACAGGCGACCGGTCTCCGTGAGGACGTTCTCCGGAGCAGACTTCGTTCGCTGGCCGCCCGGGAGCTGATCCGTCCCGTGCGCGAGTCGACGATGGCCGGTCAGGAGGAGTGGACCTTCACCCATGCCCTCGTCAACGACGTCGGCTATGGCCAGATCCCACGCGGTGACCGCGGTCGTCACCACCTGGCGGTTTCCCGGTGGATCGAGTCCGCTTCCGGGGAGCGCATCGGTGAGGTCGCCGAACTCCTTGCCCACCACTACGGCCGGGTGTTCGAGCTCACGCCCTCGGCGGTCGACGATGCTGTCAGATCGAAGGCGTTCGCGGCGTTGATGGCCGCCGGCGAGCGGGTGATCGGCTTGTTCTACACCCGCGGTGCCGATTACCTGCGGCGAGCTGCGGAGATGGCTCCGAACCCGGCCCAGCGAGCGAGAGCGCGTATCGAGCGGGCGAGGCGGTTCGCCGCCTACGAGTCGATCGACGATGCCGAACTCGACGCAAGACTCGCCGTCGAAGACGCGATTGCCGGCGGAGACATCGAGCTCGAGGCGGAGGCCCAGTTGGTGTGGTCGAACAACCGCTGGTACCGGGGCGACACGCAGGGTCGGAGAGAGCACCTCGACGAGGCGGCACGGCTCTTGGAGGGCCGACCACCATCAACGGCGTCGGTGGATCTGATCACCACCTCCGCTTTCGACGCCATGGTGGCGGGCGAGTCCGCCCTCGCCCTCGACATCATCAACCGCGGGCGCCAGACCGTCGTCGCCTTCGGGTCCCCGCACGCGTACGCCCGGATGATCGCGACCGAAGGCAGTGCCTTGGTGGCCGAGGGGAACCGGACCGGGCTCGACATGTTGCGTGCATCCCTCGACCTCCACCTCGACTCCAACAACACCGATCGCGCCAACTCCGCGTACAACAATCTCGCGACATCTGCCGTCCTCTTCTGGCCCGCCGGTCAGGTCCTGGCCTTGATGAACGAGGCCATCGACATGTGCGACGAGCGGGGCTACGTCGCCCACGGTGAGTTCAGCCGTATGACCAGGATCGAGTCGCTGTTCCCGCTGGGCCGCTGGGACGACATCCGCCGCGATGCAGCGGCGATCCTCGAAGCCGACATCGCCCGCGGGGGATCGCGGGTGTCGAGTATCTGCCACGTCTGGCTGGCATGCCTGTCGGCGTACTCCGGCGACGCCGAGGCGGCCGGGGTTCACCTCGAAGCCGGGGCCGGGGCGGTGCTCTCGAGCGGCGATGCGCAGGCGGAGACCAGCACGGCGATGGTGGGCGCGGTGGTTTCGGCGATGCGAGGGGATGGTGACGGAATCGGCAGATATGCGGATCGACTGGAGACGGCGGTGACGACGGCGGGGCAGTTCGCTGACTTCTGCGCCGGCGGTGCCGCTTCCGAGCTGGTGGCAGCCGGTCGAGCCGATCAGCTGAGGCGCATGCTGGCCGCGGCGCGTCCGGGCGGGCCGTGGGATCGGGCACGGAGGCTTCAGGCTCAAGCGGTGCTCTCAGCCTTCGACGGCGATCACAGCCGAGCAGTAGATGCTGCGATGGAGTCCGTCGAGATCTGTGAGTCGCTCGAGCACGTGTTCGACCCGATCCGCTCCCGGATCATCGCCGCCAAGTCGCTCATCGCCCTCGATCGGGCCGAGGAGGCGGAGCCGCTCCTCGACCAGGCCATCGCCGCCGCCGATTCGATCGGAGCCAGCCTGCTCGCGTCCCAGGCTCGGTCGCTTCGCGGCGAGAGTCAAGGCCTCAGAGCCGCCGAACGCTGATCTCGGAGAGGCCCGAAGCCACTGGTATCAAAGCTCCCGTCGCACAACGTTGAGAGTGTTCGAGGAAGGAGGTGATCGTGGCTGGGACCGACCTCAGCACTCCGGAGGCCAGGGCTCGCAAGCGGGTCAAGGACTTGACCGATCTCCTGTGGCACATCGCTGTGTTCGTGGTGGTGAACGCGTTCCTGTGGATTCAGGACATCGTGGCCGGTGGGGGCGTCGAGTACGCCTACTGGGCCACCCTCCCCTGGAGCGTCGGGCTCCTGTTCCACGTCCTGACGTTCCTCGTCTCCCGCCGGGGGTTGGAGGAGCGGAAGTACCGGGAGTACCTGGAGGAGGAGCGCGCCAAGGAGACCCAGCTGACCTGAACGTCCCCCGCGAATTGTCCCCCACGCACGTGGGGGAAGGGGGATCGGTCAATTGTCCCCCGCGCGAGTGGGGGGAGGGGGGTCGGTCGATTGTCCCCCACGCACGTGGGGGAAGGTTCCTGCGAGCCTGTGGGGCTCGGAGGGAGGGGGATCGGTCCTACCCATGAGACCGCAACCCGCGCCGGCGACGCGACCCCCTTGTGGGTGGCGGGCACGATCCCCCTACCCCAGCTCACTTCGTTCGCCGGGGGCCCCTTCCCCCAGCACGCTGGGGGACGATCCGCATCGTGCCGTCCTCGGCGAGTTGGGGGTTGAGGGGTCAATTGTCCCCTCCGCACGTGGGGGAAGGTTCCTGCGAGCCTGTGGGGCTCGGAGGGAGGGGGATCGGTCCTACCCATGGGCACCTAATCCGCGTCGGCGACGTGACCTCTGTGTGGCGGGTGAGCACGATCCCCCTACCCCAGCTCACTTCGTTCGCCGGGGGCCCCTTCCCCCAGCACGCTGGGGGACGATCCGCATCGTGCCGTCCTCGGCGAGTTGGGGG
>DATCZS010000097.1:0-7821 GCA_036525795.1 Acidimicrobiia bacterium
GGTGGCAGCCTGGGGGCCAGAGCGATCAACGATGCCGTGGTGTCCACCTTTCTCGGCTGGGACGGACCCGAGGTGGCCGTCGTGCACCTGTCGGGGCGCGATCACCAGCGCCACGTCGCCGAGCAGGTTGAGGGGTCCAGACTCGACTGGAAGGTGGTCGGCTTCGAGGACCGAATGGATCTGTTCTACGCGGTGGTGGATCTCGTGATCGCCCGCGCCGGTGGGGCGGTCGCCGAACTCACGGTGACCGGCACTCCGGCGATCCTGGTCCCGGGGGGGTTCGGCTCGGCCGGTCACCAGGATGCCAATGCCAGAGCACTCGAGGAGGCAGGCAGTGCGGTGATCGTCGAGCAGGCCGAGCTCGACACGTTGGGAGATGCGGTGCGTGCGATCCTCCTCGATCCGCATGCGCTCGAACGGATGCGCCGGTCGGCGGGGCTCCTGGCCAGGCCGGGGGCGGCCGCACAGATCGCCCGCGCGATGATTGAGTCCCATGGCTGATCTCTCCCGCGTCCGTCGCATTCATCTCGTCGGGGTCGGGGGCACCGGAATGAACCCGCTCGCCAGGCTGCTCGCCGGCCGCGGGTACGTCGTGTCCGGCTCCGACGTGCGGTCATCGGAGGCGATGGCCCGCCTGGAGGACCTCGGCCTCGAGGTGTGGGCCGGGCACCGGCCGGAATCGGTGCGTTCGGCCGACCTGGTCGTGGCCTCGTCCGCCGTGCCGGATTCCGACGCCGAATTGGCCGCCGCCGGGGAGGCCGGCGTGCCCGTATGGCGCAGACCGCAGCTGCTCGAGGCGCTCACGAGGCAGATCCCCACAATCGGGCCCACCGGCACGCACGGCAAGACGTCCACCACCGCCTTGATGGTGCTGGGGGCGCGCGCCGCCGGCCTCGACCCGGCATTCGTCGTGGGAGGAGAGGTGCTGTCGCTGCGCACCAACGCCGCCGCCGGGAGCGACGATCTGTTCGTCCTCGAGGTCGACGAGGCGTTCGCCACGTTCGAGTCCGTTCACCTCGAGGGGCTGGTCGTGACCAACATCGAGGCGGAGCACCTCGAGCACTTCGGGACGTTCGCCGACCTCGAGGCGGCATTCGCCCGGGTCGTGCGCGGGGTGAACGGCCCCGTGGTCGTGTGCCGGGACGACCCGGGCGCTGCTCGGCTGGCGCAACGGACGGGAGCGATCACCTACGGCACGTCCCCGGGGGAGGGCTGGCAGATGACCGACGTCGCCATGTCCGCCGAGTCGGTGGCGTTCACCCTCAGCGGACCGGCCGGCAGGGCATCGGTCGAGGTTCCCCGCCCGGGAATCCACATCGCCCGGAACGCAGCGGGGGCCCTGGCGCTGCTCGCTCACAAGGGCATCGACATCGAGGCCGCCGCCCGCGGGGTGGCAGGGTTCGGCGGGGTGCGAAGGCGCTTCGAACTCAAGGGGGTGGTCTCCGACGTCACGGTCATCGACGACTACGCCCATCATCCGACCGAGGTCGCCGCCACTTTGCGCGCCGCCGCCGCGGGCTCGCACGGCCGTCTGTGGGCGGTGTTCCAGCCTCATCTCTACTCCAGGACCGAGCGGCTGTCCGTCGACTTCGGCCTGGCGCTGGCGAGTGCGGACCGGGTCGTCGTGACCGACGTCTATGGGGCACGGGAGGAGCCGCGGCCGGGCGTCACCGGCCAGTTGGTGGCCGACGCCGCGGTTCGGGCAGGAGCCCCTGCGGTGGACTACGTCGCGCATCGGGCGGACCTGGCCGGATTCCTGGCGGAACGGGTCGCGTCCGGTGACACGGTGATCACGATGGGTGCCGGCGACATCACCGTGGTGCCGGGCGAACTGCTCGCCCTGCTGGCGGCGAGGGCCTCGTGAACGCCCTCGACCGGCTGGTCGATGCCGGCGTGGTGGAGGCAGGTGTGGGGGTGGGCCGCCACACCACCTACAAGCTGGGCGGCCCGGCCCGGTATTTCGCAGAGGTGGCCGATCGGAGCGCGCTCGACAGGGTGGCCGCCGCCTGGCGGGAGACGAATCTGCCTGTGCTGGTTCTCGGCTGGGGAAGCAATCTGGTGGTGGCCGATGCCGGGTTCGGGGGGCTGGTGATCCGACCGACCGGATCCTTTGCGGTCATCCATCAGCATGAGGACCACATCGAGGCGGGGTGCGCGGTTCGCCTCCCGATGCTCGCCCGAGCGGCGGTGGAGAGGGGGAGACTGGGGTTGGAGTTCTTCGTGGGAATCCCCGGCACCGTCGGAGGGGCGGTGAGGCAGAACGCAGGATGTCACGGCTCCGAGACGGCCGACCGGCTGCTGTGGGCGGACGTGCTCGACATGAGGGAAGGGAGCGTCTTCCGGCGTACCGCCGCCGACCTCGACCTCGGATACCGGCGCTCGAACGTCGCCGCGGCCGACGTCGTGCTCGCCGCCGCGTTCTCGTTCCGGCCGGGGCCGCCCGAGGAAGGCGAGCGCCTGATGCGGGAGATCACCAGGTGGCGCAGGGAGCATCAGCCCGGCGGGACGCTCAATGCCGGCAGTGTGTTCAAGAACCCGCCGGGAGACGCCGCCGGGCGGATCATCGACGCAGCCGGACTCAAGGGCTTCCGGGTCGGGGCGGTGTCGGTGTCGCTCCGTCATGCCAATTTCTTCGTGGCCGACGACGGCGCCACGGCCTCGGATCTGTACCGGTTGATCCAGGAGGTGCGACAGCGGGTGCTCGCTCTCACCGGAATCGCACTCGAACCCGAGATCTGTCTGGTCGGGGACTTCGAGGAATGAGCATCGACCCCCGGATGGCCGCCCGGCGTCGAACGGTGGCCGAGCAGCGTGCCAGGGGCAACATCCGCCGTCTGATCGGGCTGCTGTTGGGTGCGGCGACGATTGCGGGCGTGATCTGGCTCTTCCGCTCACCGGTCCTCTCGATCGGCCGATTGGAGGTGTCCGGGGTGGTGGCGTCGTCGGCCGATTCGATCCTGGCAGAGGCCGGAGTCGTGGTCGGGACGCCATTGATCTCGGTCGACGAGCGCGGCGTGGAGGAGCTGCTGGAAGAGGATCCGTGGGTGGTCGATGCCACGGTGGACCGGCAATGGCCGGACGTGGTGGCGGTCGCAGTCGTCGAGCGGGTTCCCGTCGCCTGGATCTCCGGACCGGCCGGCGTAGGCCGGATGGCGATCGACGGCGTCGTGGTGTCGCAGGGGGATCGGCCAGACGCGGCGCCGTTGGTGAGGACCGATCTGTCGACCTCGGTCGAGCCGGGCACCGGTTGGGACGACCGGCGGGTGCTGGGAGCGCTCGAGTTCATCTGGGCGCTTCGGGGCGACCTGGTGGCGGGGACGGTGGTGGACACCCGGGGGGCGGAGATCGTCGCCGAGGTCGTCGGGTTTCGAGTCCGGTTGGGTCTGCCCTCCGACATGGAGGCGAAGAGCCGGGCGCTGGCGGTGGTGATCGACAGCGAGCCCGAGGCGGGGAGCGAGATCACCCTGCTCAGTCCCTCCCGCCCCGCCGTGCTCGAACCGTCGAGCGTTCCTCCTCCGGACGAAGATCACGCCGGTGCGTCCGGCTCGACCCCCTGAGCTAACCCTCGATTCGCCTGAAGCTAAAGCTCTACTTGAACGTCAAGAGTTCGGAGTTCACAGAGCTGCGATGATGTGTAAAGCTTCAGTACACGGTTGAACGAGCCGGCGAGCCTGTGCGCCGTCCCGAGGGAGAGTCGACATGAACACCAGCGTTGGATCCGGCGGCTATCTCGCCGTCATCAAGGTCGTAGGAGTAGGCGGTGGCGGTGTGAACGCCATCAACCGGATGATCGAGGCCGGGGTGAGGGGCGTGGAGTTCGTGGCGCTCAACACCGACGCCCAGGCCCTCCTGTTGTCGGATGCCGACGTCAAGCTCGACATCGGTCGCGACATCACCCGGGGCCTGGGTGCGGGGGCCAACCCCGAGGTGGGCCGGGCGGCGGCGGAAGCCCATCGCCAGGAACTCGAGGAGGTGCTGAAGGGATCCGACATGGTCTTCATCACCGCCGGCGAGGGCGGCGGCACCGGCACGGGGGGCGCCCCGATCGTGGCGGAGGTCGCCAAGAGCATGGGGGCGCTGACCGTGGGAGTGGTGACACGGCCCTTCGGCTTCGAAGGCCGCCGGCGGGCGCTCTATGCCGAGCAGGGCATCCAGGCGCTGCGCGAGGCGGTCGACACGCTGATCGTCATCCCCAACGACCGGCTCCTCGAAGTGGGAGATCCGAAGGCGCCCATGCTGGAGACGTTCAGGATCGCCGACGAGGTACTGATGAACGGTGTCGCCGGGATCACCCAGATCATCACCACCCCGGGGCTCATCAACGTCGACTTCGCCGACGTGAAGACGGTGATGTCGGATGCGGGCACGGCGGTGATGGGAATCGGCCGCGCCTCGGGCGACGACCGCGGGGCCCAGGCGGCGCAGCGGGCGATCGCCAGCCCGATGCTGGAGTCTTCGATGGAGGGGGCCAAGGGCGTGCTGCTGTCCATCGCCGGGCCGTCCTCGATGACGCTCCACGAGGCGACCACCGCGGCGAAGGCCGTGGCGGATCACGCCGAGGACGACGCCGAGATCATCTTCGGCGCCATCGTCGACGACACGCTCGGCGAGGAGATGCGGGTGACGGTGATCGCCGCCGGGTTCGACAAGCGGCGAGCACGGTCGTCGACCGGCCTCCGGTCGGTGGACACCCGCGGCCGCGGAGACGAAGACGACGATCTGGACATCCCCAGCTTCGTGAAGGGATGATCCGGAAGGTACGCGCCGAGTTCTCCGCCCGTTCCGACGGCGATCTCCGCGGAGATCCGGAGGCCCGCCGACGATTCTGCGACCGGTCGGGCATTCCCGCGTCGTGGGCCACCGTCCGCCAGGTGCACGGCGCCGGGGTGGCGGTGGTGTCCGAGCCGGGAGATCACGGGGACGCCGACGCGCTCGTCACCAGCCGTCCGGGGCTTCCGATCGCGGTGTTCACCGCCGACTGCCTCGGCATCGTCATCGACGCCGGTTCGGCGGTGGGCGTGGCGCACGCCGGCTGGAGGGGCCTCGCGGCCGGGGTGATCGAAGCCACCATCGATGCGCTCGGGGCGGTCGGCGCCGAGCCCGTGGTGGCCACCATCGGGCCGGCGATCGGCCCGTGTTGCTTCGAGGTGGGACGCGAGGTCGCAGACGAGTTCCCCGAGCACACCGGCTCGACCTCCTGGGGCACCGTCTCGGTCGACCTGGTGGGAGCGGCGCGCGCCCGGCTCGGTGTGCCCACCGGCCGGGACGGCGGGTGCACCAGATGCGGAGAGGACTCGTTCTCGCACCGTCGCGACGGCACCCCGCAGCGCATGGCGGCGGTGGGATGGATCGAACCATGAGCTACGGCACGGTGTGCGATCGAATCGCAGCAGCGTGCGAGCGCGCCGGACGACCGGCCGAAGAGGTCGAGCTTCTCGTCGTCAGCAAGGGCCGGTCCGTCGCCGCCGTGGAGGAGGTGTACCGCCTGGGCCACCGTGTGTTCGGCGAGAACCGGGCTCAAGAGCTCCGGGAGAAGGCCCCGCAGCTCCCGGCGGACATTCGATGGCACTTCGTTGGCCCTCTTCAGACGAACAAGGTTCGGGTGGTGCGCCCTGCGGTGGCGGCGCTGCACTCCATGGATCGCGATTCGCTGGCTCTCGCCTGGTTGAAGGGACGGGGCATGCCTCCGCCGGTGTACGTCGAGGTCAACATCGGGAACGAGCCCCAGAAGGCAGGGGTGGCGCCCGAAGAGGTGGGCCCGTTCTGTGATCGGCTGGCCGACCTCGGAGTGCCGATGCTCGGCCTGATGGCCATCCCACCCCAGGGTGAGACCCCGGACGACAGCCGCTCCCACTTCGCCGCCCTGCGGAGGATCCGAGACGAAGTAATGGACGTTCACCCCCAAGTCGCCGGCCTGAGCATGGGGATGACGGACGACTTCGAGGTGGCGATCGAAGAAGGAGCTACGGTCATTCGTGTCGGTCGGGCTATCTTTGATCCTTGAGGTCGAACCTGATGTCATCACTGTTCTCCAAAGCACTCGTGTATCTCGGTCTCGTCGACGAGGACCAGCCAGACGCGGACCCGGGCTACGAGCTCGAAGGCGGGCCGGCGCAGAGCGCCGCCCGGGGCGGTCAGATCGTGCCGGAGGGCCGGCGCATCGAGCCCCCGCCGGTGGCGTCGCGAACGTATGCCACCCGGTCCGACTCCGGGCAGTCGGTGGCCGGAGTCCGTCCGATTCGCCCCATGAGCCACGCCGACGTCCTCGTGGTGGAGGAGTTCGGCGACGCCAAGGTGCTGGCCGACCGGATCCGTGACAGGGTTGCCGTGGTGCTCGACTTCCGTCGAGTGGACACCGAGTTGACCAGACGGGTCGTGGATTTCTGCTCCGGACTGATCTACGCCCTCGACGGGACGATGAACAAGGTCGGAGAGGGGTTGGTGCTCGTTCTCCCTCCGGGGGCGACGCTGGACGGCTCGGAAAAGCGCAGGCTGGCGGCGCTCGGCGCCTACGAGCTCCCGGTCGACTGACGCATGCGTTCCACCCTCCTCCTGCTGCTCAACCTGTACTCGCTGGCCGTGCTCGCCTGGGTGATCCTCTCGTGGATCCGGGTGTCGTCGAACCATCCTCTGGCGCGCGTCGTGGTGTTTCTCGACAGGATCATCTATCCGGTGATCCTGCCGCTCCGGCGCATCCTCCCGCCGCTGCGGTTCGGGGGAGCCATGCTCGACCTGTCACCGATCGTGCTGTTGTTCGCGCTCAGGCTGCTGTCCAGCATCGTGGCGCGCCTGAGTTTCTGAACGGTGCTTTGCCGTCACTTCGTCTGCCCGTAAGCTGACGGGACTCCGGAGGGGAGAGGGACCATGCCATTGACACCGATCGACGTCCAGCAGAAGACCTTCGGGACCGCCCTCCGGGGGTACGACCTCGACGAGGTGGACGACTTTCTCGACGAGATCGTCACCTCGCTCAAGGACTACGAGCAGCGCCTGCGTGACGCGCGGGAGCGCATCTCGGCGCTGGAGAGCGAGGCGACGACTCAGGGAGACGCCGAAGGGGCGATCGCCCGGGCGCTGGTCGCCGCCCAGCGGTCGGCCGACGCCATTGTCGAGGAGGCCCGCTCCGACGCCTCGAGGATCGTGGCGGATGCCCGGTCGCAGGCCGACGACATGGTGATGCAGCGCGAACGCGAAGCGGAGGACAGCCAGGCAGAGGTCGACCGGCTGCGGGGCGTGGTCGACGAGCTGCAACGTCGTGTCCGGGCTCTCGCCGACGACCTGGACGGGTCGATCGGGGCGATGAGCCAGGCGATCGACGAGGCCGAGGAATCGCTCGCCGTGCCGGCCCCGGATTCGGACCAGGACGCCGACCCTGATTCGGCATGGCAGCCGGACGAGGCGTCAGCGGAGCCCGAGCCGACACCTGCCTATCAGCCGTTCTCAGGAGATGCCTCCACTCACGGCCGGCACGCCACGGGTGAATGGGAACCTCTCGCCGACGCGAACCTCGAGGAGGACGGCGCATTCCAACCACTGGCGAGCGGGTCGGACGGAGACGAGTCCGACGGTCAACCCGCCGACGAGGCGGATGAGACGCTCGGTGAGAGGGTCACCCGACCCTGGGAAGAGGACTGAGGCCCGCTCGCGCCGGGTTGCCGTTCACTCCGACGGCGGGGCCGCGCCGCGACCTCGTCCGGCGCCCAGCTCGATCATTTGGGCTCGATCATTTGGGCTCGATCCGTTGGGCCCGATCATTTGAGTCTGATCATCTGGGTCTGATCATCTGGGTCTGATCATCTGGGTCTGATCAACGAGGTTCGG